>CAYLJE010000011.1:21912-36116 GCA_964383915.1 uncultured Rikenellaceae bacterium | reverse complement strand
AGGTTGGCAACAAAGAACCTTTTTAGACCGAACTCATCTCATAGTAAAAGAGATATTGTCAATAAGGCGGATATTTCCTGCCCAGACAGCAATACATCCCTGTTTTTCCCCGGGTTCATCCCAGGACACTACAGTTTGGAGTGTATCTGCACGAACAATATCAAAATATTCTACCTTTAATAATGGAGTTGTTTCAATGTTTTGAATTACCCATTCTTTTAAAGCTTCTACTGTGTATTTATTTTTTAATAGAAAAGCTTGTGAAAGCGTCTGAAAAATCCGGGGGGCCTGCTTCCTTTCTTTTTTACCGAGGCGGACATTTCTGGAACTCATGGCCAGACCATCCGGTTCGCGAACAATCGGACAGGAAACGATCTCTACCGGGAGATCCAGTATTTGTATCATTTGTTTTATCACGACAAGTTGTTGGAAATCTTTCAATCCGAAATAAGCACGGTGTGGCTTTACAATGTCAAACAGTCTGCTGACAACCTGTGCCACTCCGTTGAAATGCCCGGGCCTGAATTTTCCTTCCATTACTTTATCAAGATTCCCGAAATCAAATACCCGCTGGTCGGGTTTGGGATAAATTTCCTGAACATCCGGCATGAAAACCAGATCATCAGAACGAAGAATCTTTCTTAGCATTGCCTGATCATCTTGTGGGTTACGGGGGTATTTTTTCAGATCTTCGGGATCATTAAACTGGGTTGGATTAATAAATATGGATACCACGGTTACCGGATCCTGTGTGAGAGAACAACGGATAAGAGAAAGATGTCCTTCATGAAGGGCCCCCATGGTGGGAATAAATCCAGGCAGATAGATTTTTTTATCTTTAGACATTAGTCTGTTTTCTAAGGCGTGGCGGGTTTTAACAATAATCATTTTACTAAATTTTTCAGAACCAAAAAGAATGTGGAAGATTTTCGTATCATGTTTAATCCCAGATTAAAAACACAAATATGAAGAATTTTTATTATCTTTGCATAAAATTTCTGAAGAAATAATAATGGACCTGTCATTATATAACTATCATCATATCAGATATATACAAAAAGAACTATCCGGTGTGTCTCTTCGGAAGTTATGATTAATGGAAAAAATTTTGTGGAATGGAAAAGTATAAAGTTCTGTTTGTATCCCAGGAAATTACCCCGTATTTACCTGAAAGTGAGATGTCAAAAGTAGCAAGGTATCTCCCTCAGGGTGTGCAGGAACAAGGAAACGAGATACGCACATTTATGCCAAAATACGGAAATATTAATGAGAGACGTAATCAGTTGCATGAAGTCATTCGTTTATCGGGGATGAATATTATTATCGATGAAACAGACCATCCTCTGATTATTAAAGTGGCTTCGATCCAGGCGGCAAGGATGCAGGTATATTTTATCGAGAATGAAGACTATTTCCAGCGCAAGTTCGTTTTAAATGATGACAAGGGTAAACCTTTTGAGGATAATGATGAACGGGCTATCTTTTTTGCGAGGGGAGTATTGGAAACGGTGAAGAAATTGCGCTGGTCACCGGATATTGTCCATTGTTTTGGATGGTTTGGCGGGTTGGTTCCTTTGTACCTTAAAAAATCCTATCATGATGATCCTATCTTCACCAACGTAAAAATTATTTATTCTGTTTATAACGATAAGTATGAGGGAAGATTAAAACCTTCTTTTAAAGAGAAACTTCGGATGGATGGCGTTGAGAAAAACGATCTTGATGTAATGGAAGATTCCAACTGGCCCGGGATTATGAAACTGGCTCTGAAATATTCGGATGCTGTTATATTTGGCAGCCCTGATGTGCCGGAAGAAATTTCCCATTATGTAGATCAAAAGGATATTCCTTATTTGGGATACCGGGATGATGAGCATTATCTGGAGTCCTATTCCGAATTTTATAAAGCAATTTTAAATGGCAAGATTCATGCTGCCTTGTAACGGGAAAGGCTTTATGGGAAGGCTCCGGATCGTTTTATCTGTGCCCTTATTAATGATTATCGTGTTTCTTTTTTTGCTGGTTTCTTGTGAAGATAATCCTTCACAGGTAGGGCTTGAATTAAAAAATGCCCTTGGTCAGATACAACCGGTGCAGGTAGATACAATTTCTGTTTTTTCTTCGGTGGAAACTATGGATTCTGTGCGCAGCGATCATTCCGGTTATTCTTTACTGGGAAACTTTCAGGATCCGGTTTTTGGTTGGTCAGAGGCTTCTTTTATAACTCAATACCGGCTTTCTAATCCCTGGATACCGGGAAATAATGCAGATGTGGATTCTGTGAAGTTGTTTTTACAGGTAAATAGTTATACCGGGAATGAAGTTTCGGAGCAGACAGTAAATGTTTATGAACTGTTTCAAAATTTTTATTTTGATTCTATCTATTACTCCAATCTGAATGTCAAAGATTCTATCAGTGAATGGCCGGTAGGATCTGCTACTTTTCATCCTAAGGATTCTATGATTGTTGTTTCCCTTTCCAAATCCTTCGGAAGAAAAATCATACAGGATACGGCTGTTCTGAAAGACCAGTATTTATTCTTAAGCCACTTTAAAGGTTTTTATATTAATGTCAATAAAGTCTCCGGTAGTGGGGACGGCGGTTTTATCAGGATCAATCTTTTATCCTCAGAATCATACATGGCTTTATACTATCATAATGATCTGAATGATCAGTTAATGTTTCCCTTTTATATCAATACATATTCTGTCCGGGTCAATCTTTTTGATCACAATTATGAAGAGGCCCCGCCGGAAACCAGGATCCGTTATTTGAATCAGGGAATTGAAGACAGTGTTATGTATGTCCAGGGAATGAGCGGTGTATATACGCATTTGTTTATTCCGGGATTTAAATCTTTCAGGGATTCATCGATCATCCTGAACAGTGTCCGCCTGATTATTCCTGTATCACCGGATGATACACTGACTTCTACATTGAAAAATCCGGAGAAATTAATATTAAAAGTGAAAGAAAGTGACGGCAGATTTTATGATATAATTGATTATCAGTATCCTGAGTTTTACGGGGGTACTCTGGATACAGAAACAGGAGAATATTCGATTGGGCTAACCAAACATGTTCAGAATTATTTAACGGGAAATACAGATGTAAATGATTTTTATTTGACGATAGAAAATTCTAATTATGACGCTCATCGTGCTGTGTTGAATGCCTGTTTACACAGTAATCCGCTAAAGGTAGAAGTTATCTATACCAGATTTTGAATGAAAAAAAATTCAGTCACCTTTTTTTATACTGTTGTTCGTAGTATTTTTCATAGGATCCTGTGAGAACATGGTTCAGCCATTCCTCATGGGTAAGATACCATCTGACAGTTTGTGTAAGGCCTTCTTCAAAAGATGTTTCAGGGATCCAGCCTAATTCTTTTTTGATTCTGGATGAGTCAATGGCATACCGTAGATCATGTCCGGCCCGGTCCTTGACAAAAGTAATAAGCTTTTGAGAGGAACCTTCTGGACGTCCCAGTAATCGGTCAGTAACAACACAAAGCCTGCGTACCAAATCAATGTTTTCCCATTCATTATTTCCCCCGATGTTGTATGTTCTGCTTTTTTGTCCCTGATGAAAAAGAAGATCTATCGCTTTGGCATGATCTATTACGTATAGCCAGTCGCGGATATTTGCTCCTTTTCCATATACCGGGATCGGACGGTTATTCAAGATATTATTTATGGTCAACGGAATCAATTTTTCCGGAAACTGGTTGGGACCGTAATTGTTAGAGCAGTTGCTTATTATATAAGGTAGTCCGTAAGTATTGCCGAAAGCTTTGACAAAATGATCTGCACTGGCTTTGGAGGCAGAATATGGACTTTTGGGATCGTAAGGAGTACCTTCGGTGAAAAGACCCTCAGGTCCAAGGCTCCCATATACTTCATCTGTGGATATTTGATAGAAACATTTTCCTTCCGGGTGGTTGTGCCAGGCATCCCGGCAGGCATTCAGTAAAGTTACTGTGCCGATGACATTGGTTCTGATGAATCCGATAGGGTTGGTGATTGAACGGTCAACATGGGATTCTGCTGCCAGGTGGATAACTCCGGATACAGCATATTTGTTAAACAGGTTTAAAACAACCTTTCCATCGGTAATATCTCCTTTTACAAACAAATAGTTTTCCCGTTTTTCTAAATCACTCAGGTTTTCCAGGTTACCTGCATAGGTTAAATTATCCAGATTAATAATATATGTGTCGGGATATTTATTGACGAAAAGCCGCACTACATGTGAACCGATAAAACCCGCACCGCCCGTGATTAACAAGGTATTTTTAAATGTTGTCATAAGACAGGTTTATTTTGTCTTTTTCAGATGAGTTCGATAATATTGTTCCCATTTCCAGGCTGATAGCATGGCTTCTCCAAGTGTGCTTTCCGCCTTCCATCCCAGTTCATGATTGGCATAAGCAACATCTGCCCAAATTTGTTCTATGTCTCCGGGCCGGCGGTCTGTAATAACATAATTGACTTTAACTCCGGAAACTTCTTCAAAAGTATGAATGATCTCAAAGACAGAGACTCCTTTTCCAGTTCCCAGATTGAAGACCTCAAAATTTTTTTTCTGTCTTTTCCCGGTCATCCTTTCAATGGCCTTGATATGAGCTTTAGCCAAATCCACAACATGCAGATAATCACGGATAGCTGAACCATCAGGTGTATTATAATCATTGCCGAAAATTTTAAGTTGTTTCCGGATTCCTATGGCTGTCTGTGTTACATAAGGTACGAGGTTCTCCGGTTCGCCGACAGGATGTTCTCCGATCAATCCGGATGGATGAGCTCCGATGGGATTAAAATAACGCAGTGAGATACTGTGAAGTGCAGCATGGACGGAGAGAAAGTCTTCGATAATTTCTTCTGCGATACGTTTGGTATTTCCATAAGGGGAAGCAGCCTTCTGTATTGGAGCAGATTCTGTTACCGGCAATTGTTCCGGTTGTCCATACACAGTACAGGAGGAAGAAAAAACCATATGTGGTATTTGAAACCTGCCCATAGCTTCCAGCAGATTCATAAGAGATACCAGGTTATTTCTGTAATATTTCAAGGGAAGTCTGACCGATTCGCCAACCGATTTATAGGCTGCAAAATGGATAATGGCATCTAACCCCGTATATTTTTTTAAAAACTGATCAAGGGCAGAAGCATCACATAGGTCGAAACATTCAAATGCCGGGCGTATGCCGGTAATCTGTTCAATACCGTCCAGTACCCGCTCTTCGGAATTTGACAGATTATCAATGATCACAACTTTATATCCCTGGTTAATCAATTCTACGGATGTGTGGGAGCCAATGTAACCAGTGCCGCCGGTAACAAGAATTGTTTTTTCTTTCATTCTGAGAAGGTCAAAATTATAAACTCCAGTAATTCAGTGTATTAATTTTATCCCTGAAAACTCCTTTTATATCTCCGAAGATGCCATCAGGCATGAGTATATTCGTAAAATAAGTTTCATCCAGAGACATATAGGGCTGATGATTGACAGCCATAATAACTCCGTCGTATGGTCCGTGGGGTTCTTCAATTAGTTGGATATGATATTCTTTAAATACCTGATCAGGTTCTGCATACGGATCTGTTACTTCCACTTTTACGCCAAAAGATTCTAACTCGCGAATAATATCGGCAACTTTTGAATTTCGGATATCACTGACGTTTTCCTTAAAAGTAATACCCATGATCAGTAAATGTGTATCCTGGATGTTCTTTTCTTTTGCGATGAGTTGTTTTACAATTTGTTTTGCAATATAACCGCCCATTGAATCATTGATAAATCTTCCCGAGTTGATAATTTGAGCATGATATCCCAGCTCCCGTGACTTGTAAGTCAGATAATAAGGATCTACTCCGATACAATGGCCGCCAACAAGACCGGGAGAAAAGTTCAGGAAATTCCATTTTGTTCCGGCTGCTTCAAGGACTTCGTAAGTATTGATGTTCATCCGGCTGAAAATGATAGACAACTCATTCATGAAAGCAATGTTGATATCCCGTTGGGTGTTCTCAATGATTTTTGCTGCTTCGGCTACTTTAATGGAACTCACGGGATGGACCCCTGCCTTTATAATGGTTTTGTATATTTCTGAGATATGTTCCAGGGCCTCTTTGTCTGATCCGGAAACAACTTTCACCACTTGCGTCAAGGTATGCAGGGTATCTCCCGGATTGATACGTTCGGGCGAGTAGCCGACTTTAAAGTCTTTATTTAAAGTCAGCCCGGATTTTTTTTCCAGCAAAGGGATACATTCTTCTTCTGTACAGCCCGGATATACAGTGGATTCATAAACCACATAATCTCCTTTTTTCAGATACCCGGCCAATGTTTCCGTTGCCGAGAGCAAAGGGACAAGATCGGGCAGGTTGTGCTCGTCGATAGGTGTAGGAACGGCAATTATGTGAAAGCGCGCCTCTTTTAGCTTGCGGGCGTCGGTGGTAAAGATTATCTCTTTATCATTGAAAGCTTCCTGAGGAAGTTCTTTGCTCGGATCTGTCTTTTTTTTCATCATTTCAATACGATCTTCCCGTATGTCAAAGCCGATGACCGAAAAATATTTTGCCAGTTCCAGAGCAATAGGTAGTCCCACATATCCCAAGCCTATTACAGAAATCTTTTCTTTTCCTTTTGTCATAGAATATTTTCTTTTTGATTTTAAAAATTAATCAAGTTTTTCCAAAAGAGGATGATGTGGTCCTATAGACCAGGCAGGAATACTATTTCTAATTTGATAAACTATTTCTATAGCATGGCGTACTTCATCAATGCCAAAGCCTTTGCCGGCCAGGATATTTCTATAGCTTTTGGTATGAAGATCTGTGAACCCCGAACTAAATTCCACTTCTTTTTTATTAATAACGATAGATCGATACGTTCGTTGGCCCGATTTTTTAATTTCTTCAGGGATATCATTATAATCAATGCTAAGAAACCATCGTACCCGTGCATGTTCCAACTCGAGATATCCCGCTGCTTTGTCTTCGTGAAGGAGATGTACCGTGTTTTGTTGAACTTTTCCAAAAATCCATCCCAGCATATCAAAGAAATGAACCCCTATATTGGTGGCGATACCTCCGGATTTTTGAATATCTCCTTTCCAGGAGATATAATACCAGTGACCCCGGCTGGTTATGTAGGTTAAGTCAACATCAAATTTTTTGTCTTTGGGAGCAGCTTCAACTTCCCTTTTCAGTTTGATAATAGAAGCATGAAGACGTAACTGCATAATGTTAAAAACTCGTTTTCCGGTCTCTTCTTCAAACAACTCAAGGGCATCTACGTTCCAGGGATTTAATACCATTGGTTTTTCACAAATGGCATTGGCTTGCTGCCTCATGGCGAAACGGATATGCGAATCATGGAGATAATTAGGAGAGCAGATACTTACATAATCTACCTGGGTACCTTGTCTTCGTATTTTGTCTATGTGACGGTCAAAACGTTCAAATTCAACAAAAAAATCTGATTGCGGGAAAAAACTGTCCAGGATGCCTACACTGTCATGTTTATCCAGGGCTGCTACCAACTGGTTTCCGGTATCACGGATGGCTCTGAGGTGACGTTCGGCAATATAACCGGCTACTCCAATCAGAGCAAAATTTTTAGTTTGGGTTTTTGCAGGCATTGTTTTTTATGTTTATGAGGACAAATGTAAGCTCAATCGCTGACCTTAACAACATTTTTATTTTGTAAACGATATTTTTCTCCGCTTTCGGGACAAGTGGCAATACCTTCGTCATCAAAATGAAGACGATGACCGTATTCACTCATCCACCCGATATGACGGACAGGATTTCCTACCGCCAGAGAATAAGGTTTTATGTCTTTGTTAACGACGGCACCGGCACCGATAAATGCATATTCCCCAATGGTAATGCCACAGATAATGGTAGCATTGGCCCCGATAGAAGCTCCTTTTTTAACCAGGGTCTTTTGGTATTGATCATGGCGTATCACCGCACTGCGGGGATTGATGACATTTGTGAAAACCATAGACGGGCCCAGGAAGACGTCGTTTTCACAAATGACCCCCGTGTAAATGGATACGTTGTTCTGGACCTTGACATTATCCCCCAGAACCACCTGTGGAGAAACCACTACGTTCTGTCCAAGGTTGCATCTTTTCCCTATGACTGCCCCACGCATAATATGTGAGAAATGCCATATTCTGGTACCTTCACCAATACGACAGCCGTCATCAATAACAGCCGTTTCGTGTGCAAAAAATCCAGGCTTTGCCATTTTATCTGTATTTTTTAATGGTTGTAGTGATGTAATTCAGTTGCTCCTGATCCATTTCTGTATGCAGGGGTATGGATACAACGGTTTCACTCAGTTTATCCGAAACGGGGAAATTTCCGTTATAAAAAGTAAACCGTGAAAAAGCTTTTTGCCGGTGCATGGGTAGTGGATAATAGATCATGGATGGAATGCCGGCTTTTTTAAGGTAGCTCATAAAATTGTTGCGGTCAATGCCACGGGTTATCAAAGTATATTGATGGAAACTGTGAGTTGTTTTTGGAGCACGTACCGGTATTTGCAGAAAAGAAACAGACGCCAGTTGTTTATCGTACCAGGCAGCTGCTTTTTGTCTGGCAGCTATGAATTCATCAAGGTATTGTAATTTGACATCCAGTATAGCTGCTTGCAGTGTGTCGAGACGGGAATTGATACCAACGCGTTCGTGGTAATATTTTTTTTGTGTGCCGTGGTTAACATAGGAATGGATACGCCGGGCCAGGTCTTTGTCATTGGTAAATATTGCGCCTCCGTCACCAAAAGCCCCGAGATTTTTTGAAGGGAAAAAAGAAGTACATCCGATATGTCCCATGGTCCCGGCCATTTTACGGATTCCGTCTGAAAATGTAAACCATGTACCAAGGGCCTGGGCAGCATCTTCAATGACATACAGGTTGTATTTTTTTGCAATATCCAATAAAGATTCCATGTCCACGCATTGTCCGAACAGATGGACGGGAATAATCGCCCTGGTTCTCTGCGTGATATGTTTTTCGATGGTTGCAGTATTTATTAAAAACGTGTCAGGGTCAACATCTATGATTATTGGTGTAAGCCCTGAGAATGCAACTGTTTCAACAGTAGCAATAAAAGTAAAATCAGGGACAAGGACTTCATCGCCGGGGCGAAGCCCCAGGGAGACCAAAGCCGCCTGGAGAGCATCTGTGCCATTGCCGCACGGGATGACATAACCGGCTCCGGAGTAATTTTCTAAGTGCTGTGCAAAGTTTTTCACCTCGGGTCCGTTGATAAAAGCACTGGATTCTATGACATCCTTTATAGCAGTATCGATTTCTTTTTTTAACCGTCTATATTGTCCGCTTAAATCAACCATTTTGATCTCTTTCATATTTTTGTTCTTTCCTTGTAATAAAATTGTTCTTCGGGATGTAAATAGCGTTTTCCCTTGGTTTTAAAAGGCCAAATTTATTAAAATTTTTCAGGAGAAACTACTGTGAAGAAAAAGTTTGGAAAACCTTAACCTTTCTTCTTTCTTTTTATGGTTTTTTAATTAATTTTGTTCAAAATGCAAGAAATGGAATTAAGTTCATTTATTAAAGATTTGTTATTTCAGCATGACTGTGTAATAGTGCCTGATTTTGGGGGTTTTGTTGCTAATTACCGTCCGGCGGGCATCAATTATAATTTGAATACTTTTTCTCCTCCCGGGAAAGATATTTCTTTCAACCGGAGTTTGATAAATAATGACGGTCTGTTGATCGGGCATATTTCCGAGGTAACAGGCATGTCTTATGTAGATGCCAAAAACTGGGTGAGCGGCAGGGTAAAAGAATGGAAGAGAAAGCTGGAAAAAGGGAAAAAAACCGAATTGGATGATATTGGTGTTTTTCAGATGGGAAAAGACAGGAACCTTCTCTTTGAACCGGTGAACTCGGTAAATTTTCTGGTTGATGCATTCGGACTATCTGATTTTCAATTTGTGCCACTTGAAACATTTGAGAAAAGTAAAATCACAGGAAAGATAATCAAGGAGAAAAAAGAACATCTCCGGAGCAATAAAACACTTCGCCGTGTGCTGGTTGCAGTTCCCATTGTAGCCGTTCTGGCATTGGTTCCGCTAAAAATGAACTGGATAAATATACCTGTGGATTTTTCTTCATTTAACCCTTTTGGACACAGTCGTAACATTTCTGCTGTGCATGTAACGGTACCGGAACAAAAAGAATCAAAATCTATCCATCCGGTTATTAAAGGCCCCACGCTGAAGACACCGGCGACGGAAGAAACGAAGGCCGTTCCTTCCGATGTAAAGATTACAAAACCTGTCAATAAGCAGGAAGTTGGTAAAAAAACGACCGTCGTTCAGCAGCGAATGTATTATATTGTGGCAGGGAGTTTCAAAAATAAAGTGAATGCAAAAATATTAAAGGAGCAACTTATTCAGGAAAAATTTCCGGTGGTAATACTAAAAGGTCCGAACGGATTCTCAAGGGTAGCTATCGGGGGCTATGCCGACAAACAAACGGCGATAAAAATACTGAAAGAACAGGAGGTATATCCTGATGGGAAGTATTACTGGCTGTTAAAATATTAAAAAAGCCCCGGAAAACGGGGCTTTTTTAATGCGGTTATTTCATAGCGTGTCACTTAATCTCTGATCCGTTATCGGTATTTTCTTCCGGAATGATAAAAATGAGTTTCCCTTGTGGGTTTTCTGCCATCAGGATCATCCCCTGGGATTCGATTCCCTTAATCTTCCGCGGAGCCAGATTTACCAGTACGGCAATCTGCTTTCCAATAATTTCTTCCGGCCGGAAAGACTCTGCTATGCCGGAAACTACCGTGCGTTTATCAATGCCCGTATCAAGGGTAAGTTTTAACAATTTCTTTGTTTTAGGGATTTTTACAGCAGCCAGGATAGTAGCCAGCCGGATATCCAATTTCGAAAAATTATCAAAGTTGATCTGTTCTTTTTGCGGAGAAAGATTTTGATTTTCCTCTCCTTCGTTTTTTATTTTGGATTCTTTGAGTTTGTTGACCTGCTTTTCTATTTCTTCATCTGTAATTTTATCAAACAGAAGGGAAGGTTTAGGATCAATTTTATGTCCTTTAAGGAGTAGATATTTTGTTCCTATAGATGCCCAGCGGGTTTCTTCAAATCGGATAAATTTTTTGAGTTTGTCTGCGGAAAAAGGCAGGAATGGGTTCAGCAGGATACTAAGGTTGGCTGTTATTTGCAAACAGATATTCAGGATGGTACCTACCTTTTCCTTATCGGTACGAATGAGGTTCCAGGGTTCTGTATCGGCCAGGTATTTATTGCCCAAACGGGCCAGGTTCATTGCCTCTTTCAGTGCTTCCCGGAAACGAAAGTGATCGAGACTGTGTTCAGTTCTTTTCCTGATCACGGGGATTTGCTCCAGTACGTGCCGGTCTTCATCTGATAATGTACCAAGAGATGGAACTGTCCCGTCAAAATATTTATTTGTGAGCACCAGGGCCCTGTTGATGAAATTTCCAAGGATTGCTACCAGCTCATTATTGTTCCGGGCCTGGAAATCTTTCCAGGTGAAGTCATTGTCTTTCGTTTCCGGAGCATTGGCCGTAAGCACATACCTGAGCACATCCTGTTTCCCCGGAAAATCTTCAAGGTATTCATGCAACCATACAGCCCAGTTGCGGGAGGTGGATATTTTATTACCTTCCAGGTTTAGAAACTCATTGGCCGGCACATTATCCGGCAGGATATAGGAGCCTTCGGTCATTAGCATAGTGGGAAAGATAATACAGTGGAATACAATATTATCTTTGCCGATAAAGTGAATCAGGCGCGTTTCAGGGTCTTTCCAGTATTTTTCCCAGTCGGGGGTCAATTCACGGGTAGCTGAGATATATCCGATGGGAGCATCAAACCAGACATACAACACTTTTCCTTCGGCGTCCTTCACAGGGACAGGAACACCCCAGTCCAGATCACGGCTGACAGCCCGGGGTTGTAATCCCTGGTCAAGCCAGGATTTGCACTGTCCATATACATTGGTCTTCCATTCTTTGTGATCTTCCAGTATCCATTTGCGCAGGAATGGTTCATATCGATCCAGCGGAAGATACCAGTGTTTGGTTTTACGTAAAACAGGTTCATTTCCGGAAATGGTTGACCGTGGATTGATCAGCTCGGCGGGACTCAAAGAAGTGCCACAACGTTCACACTGATCACCATATGCTTTTTCGTATCCACAATAGGGGCATGTCCCTGTAATATACCGGTCGGCAAGGAACTGTCCTGCTTCTTCATCATAAAACTGTTCGGAGGTTTTTTCAATAAAAACACCCTTGTTATATAACGTCCGGAAAAATTCGGAAGCTGTATCATAATGTATTTTTGAGGTAGTGCGGGAATAGATATCAAATGCAATTCCGAACTTTTCGAAAGATGACTTATTTAATTCATGATACCGGTCCACAATAACCTGGGGAGATACTCCCTCCTGCCGGGCCTTCAAAGTGATCGGGACACCGTGTTCATCAGATCCACAGATAGAAATTACATCTTCCCCTTTTAACCTCAGGTAACGGGTATAAATATCCGATGGGATATAAACTCCTGCGAGATGGCCGATATGAATGGGCCCGTTTGCATAAGGCAGGGCCGAAGTGATCAGGTGTCTTTTAAATTTTCTCATGTAACTTTATTTTATCAGCAAATAAACAGGAAAAAATAGAAATTAATTTGGTTTCCGTCACAGAACCGTTTTTCCCCGTTTCTGCAAAGATAAGACAAGATGTTGAATTGTGTAAAATCCGGTGATTTTATGTAAGTTTGGGAAAAGAAAAATTTTGGGTATGATCCGTCCCCTTTCCTTGCAAACGGGAGATACTGTGGGTATTGTTGCTCCGGCACGAAAAATTACGCCGGAGGAAATAAACGGTTTTTTTGCTTTGATGAAAACGTGGGGTTTCAGGATAAAAACAGGAAACCACTTATTTGATGAATATCATCAGTTTGCAGGAGAAGACAGGATACGTATGGCCGACGTGCAAAAAATGCTGGATGATCCGGAGGTAAAAACTGTTTTTTTTGCCCGGGGAGGTTATGGAACGGTCAGGATCGCCTCACAACTGGATTTTAGCCCGTTCCGGAGAAATCCGAAATGGTTGGTAGGTTTTAGTGATCTGACGGTGATGCATTCACTGGTAAACAACCTGGTAGGGGTGGAGACCTTGCATGCCGAAATGCCGGTGAATTATACCGGTGAAGAAGAAAGAAAGGAGAGCCTGGAAAGTATCCGGCAGGTCCTTACCGGTGAAAATCCTATTTACAGGATCCCTGCCCATCTTTTCAATATTCCCGGTAGGACTACAGGCATTCTGACGGGAGGGAATCTATCAGTGCTGTTTAGTTTGCGAGGTACTCCCCTGGATATCCAACCGGAAGGGAAGATATTGTTCATAGAAGATCTGGACGAATACCTTTATCATATAGATAGGATGATGATGAACCTTGAAGTTGGGGGGATTCTTCGTAAGGTCAAAGGCATAGTGGTTGGATACATGAATGATATGCACGACAACGAAGTGCCTTTCGGGAAAGATGCTTACGGAATTATCAACGAGAGGGTGAAAAGGCTGGGTATTCCCGTGTGTTTTGGCTTTCCGGCCGGGCATCAGAAGAAAAACCTGGCTTTGGCGATGGGTGCTGAAGTGGAGCTGGAAGTGAAGGAGGATGAGGTGATTCTAAAGATAAAAGAATAGAGTAGGAACAAGACACGTCTTGTCCCTACTCAAAAAATAAAGGATCACGTAAGATCATACGGCCATGTACCTTAAAAAAATGACAAGAAAATAATACCGGAAATATGGCAGAAAAAACACATAACGCGGAGTTGGGAGAGATCGGCGAAAATATAGCCGTAGATTATCTCCGGAACAAAGGGTATGAGATCATAGAGAGAAACTGGCGATACGGGCACAAAGAAATCGATATCATTGTCCGGGATAAGAAAAAGAATGAACTGGTAATCGTGGAAGTTAAAACCCGGAAAGGAGAAGAGATGTTGCTGCCGGGGGATCTCATTACCATGGCCAAGCAACGCTTTTTAATCAATGCGGCCGACGCTTACATACGGTGGCATTATATTAAAACGAATACCCGTTTTGACGTGATCCTGATATACTTTCCCCGTGACGGAGAACATACCATACA
>CAYLJE010000011.1:0-21812 GCA_964383915.1 uncultured Rikenellaceae bacterium | reverse complement strand
CCCGTTTTGACGTGATCCTGATATACTTTCCCCGTGACGGAGAACATACCATACACCATATCCAACAGGCGTTTTATCCGACCCAGTAACAGAACTTCTTAAAAAATGAATATTGAAGAACTGCGGGAATATTGTCTGCGAAAAACAGGAGTGACAGAGGAATTGCCTTTCGATGAAAACACCTTGGTGTTTAAAGTGATGGGTAAAATGTTTTTGTTAACGAATATGGAAAATCCTGATTCGGTAAACCTGAAGTGTGACCCGGTAAAGGCAATAGAATTGCGGGAACAATATCCTTCCGTCCTTCCGGGATGGCATATGAATAAAAAACATTGGAATACGATTGTAATAAACGGCTCCTTACCGGAGAACCTGATTTACAAATGGGTGGATGAGTCATATGACCTGGTAGTTAAAAAATTACCCGTAAAATTAAGACAAAAGCTGCTGGAAAGAAGAAGATAGTAATTTTTTTCTTTAAGTTTGAAACACAAACTATAAATCAATGTACCATGAGCAGTAATAAAATTTTTTTTAGCTTCAGAGGATTGTTTTTACTCATTGTTTTTTCTGTCCTGACTTTTTCCGGTTTCGGGCAATTTGAAAAACATCCTTATCATTTTACGGATATCCGTGAAATAAAGACCACGCCTGTCAAAAATCAACAGCATACCGGAACGTGCTGGTGTTTTGCCACTACATCTTTTGTAGAAACGGAAATTTTACGTATGGGAGGACCTGCACTGGATCTGTCTGAGATGTTCACAGTCAGGCACGCTTATGATCATAAAGGACGGCTGTATGTGCGTTATCACGGGTTAGCCAACTTTGGCCCGGGAGGTCAGGCCCATGATGTGATCAATATGATCCGGCAGTATGGTTTTGTCCCGGAAGAAGTTTATCCCGGTAAAGATTACGGGGATACCATTCATAATCATGGGGAATTGAATGCCATCCTGAATGCTTATCTGGATGCTGTGGTAAAAAACCGAAACCGCAAACTGACACCTGCATGGCCGAAAGGGTTTTCTTCTGTTCTGGATGTGTATCTCGGGAAGAACCCTGAATCTTTTGTGGTTGATGGGGTAAAATATACGCCAAAATCTTTTCGGGATCATTTTAAATTCAATCCGGACGATTATATCGAATTAACTTCCTATACTCATCATCCTTTTTATACTAAGTTTGGGGTGGAAGTGCCGGACAACTGGTCCCATGATCTGTATTATAATGTGCCGTTGGATGAGTTAATCAGTGTTATGTATAATGCTTTGGCACATGGCTATTCAGTAGCCTGGGATGGTGATGTCAGTGAGAAAGGGTTTTCTTATAAAAACGGTGTGGCTATTCTTCCCGAGAAGCCATGGAGTAAAATTACCGGGAAGGATTCCGTTTTTAAACATCCGGTAAAAGAGTGGCAGGTAGATGCCGCCATGCGTCAAAAGACCTTTGATGATTATGCTACTACAGACGATCATCTGATGCATCTTGTGGGTACGGGAACAGATGAGAATGGAACCCATTATTATCTGACAAAAAATTCCTGGGGTACAAAAAGTAACAAATATAGCGGATACCTGTTTATGTCAGAGCCTTACGTGCGACTGAAAACCTTGGCGATCCTGGTGCATAAAGATGCCCTGCCGAAAGAATTGAAGAAAAAATTGAGGATAAAATAAAAGGTATCTGTGCCATTAGGTCACGTTATTTGGCCCTCGCAATACTCGGGCCGTTATTCGTTTGCTTGGGTCTCTATAGCCTATGGAACAAGAGATATTCGCAAACTATCATTCATTGTCCTTCAGTTGTATCATGCCTGTATGACTCTTGTATGACCAAAGTGCAACTTAATTTCTAACTAATTTCTTTTCGTTCATGCTTCCTCGATCCTATATCTCTTGCACCATCAGGTTGCAACCCCGCATTTCGCTGTTATCGAAGCGTCCTTCTACTGTAAAATTGCCATGGGGGAGTAATCGGCCCAAGTCCTGTGTTTCTATAAAAGAACAGGAATAAATATTGGCCAGATCGATTATATTGATGCCTCCGGTATGTCCGGGAGAGGTATAGGAAAAAGGATCATAGGTATCTCTGATCAGGACACGCATCCAGGGAGGAGTGCGAAAAATTCCATCTCCGGAAGAATAAGCCTGGGATAATAATTCGGTCATCCCGTATTCGGAGTGAATGGAAGATACATGAAACTTTTTTTTAAGCAGTGTATGAAGTTCTTCACGTACCATTTCCTGACGGCGACCTTTCATGCCTCCTGTTTCCATTACGGTCAGGTTCGTCGGAGTCAGTTCGTATTTCTCTGCGAAATCCAGCAAAGCAAAACTTACGCCGAAAAGCAGGACTTTCTGTTGCTTCTTTACCAGATGTTGCAGGGTGTCATATAGTTGGTCATGGTTATGCAGATAGAAACCGCTTGTTTTGCGGCGGGATAATCTGATGAGGCGATCCAGCATATATACCAGCGAAGATCCGGTGCGTTCCAGATAAGAAGGTAGCAGAGCCAGGATACAGTAATTGGTGATGTCTCCGTAAAAAAAACGAAACGAACGAATAAAGCTTTCACGGTAGATGGTCAAATCCGGAACAGGATGTTTAGAAGGGTTGCTGTCTGTGGTGCCACTACTTGTAAAAATCGTTTCATAAGGTCCGGAGGTGATATTTACTGTATGTGTTTTAAAAAAAGATACGGGAAGGAAGGGAATGTCATGGATATTGTTTACAGAAAGAGGAGAAATGTCCAGCAAGCGAATATATTCCCGGTATGTCGGGTTGTATTCAGCCTGTAAACGGAAAACTTCCAGAGCGGTCTTTTCAAAAGCCCTGTTCCCTGATAGTTTAAATATTTTTTTCCGGAGATGTTGGATTTGACGTTGCAAAGCTATTCGATCTTTTGGATGGTTTGAATTATTCCGGAAAAGTCCGGCTGCCGTTGGGCTGATAGACATAACGGAAGGTGGTTTCAGCATAAGGGGTATGGTTGTCAATGCGTGTAACTACCTTCAAAATGAGTAATTTTACATATTTATTTTCATAGGTACGAAATGTCCATATCTGATTGGGTTGTATATCTTTCGCGAGGCCGGTATATACTGTCGAATCATTAACAGTCTGATAATGACTAAAGAAATTCCCGGCGTCAGCAACATTGTCAAAGGAGGCTGTCAGGGAGAATGAGTTATTCATATTATTGGTATTTAAAATGACCCACTCTACGGCTGTCTTATCCGCATTTGCCTGGGGTAAGACTGCAATATCAGGTCCCGGCGCAGCATTCGTTTTTACCAGCTCTCCCTGTGAGAAGGAGTAACCTAAAGCATAATAAGGTCCTTCCCCGTAAAGTGTCGAATTAATAGTCACTTCTCCGGTGATATGAGGACCCTTGTTTTTTTTACATCCGGACAGTGAGGTAAGGAGGACTATAAAAGCAGGCAATAGATATTTTATCTTCATAACAGGTTGTTTTTCAGTGGTAAAATAACAAAAACTATTCCAAATTATAATTTTTCCCCCAGGGCTTCTGTACAATTCCGGCATAGTTCTACTTCGTGGCGCTGCATCAGGATAAGATGACGGAAATTGTTGTATTTCTCTGATTTCCATATTTTACGAAAGGAAGTCCCGGGAATCTCACCCATGATATATTCGGCATCTTTATCAAAGCAACAGGGAACTACTTTACCGTCCCACGTGATTACTGTCGTATTCCACAGCCGGGGGCATCTGTTTTTTAATTTATATTTAAGCACATATTTTCCGTTTTTTAAAATATACCGTGCATATTTTTCATCCGGCGGAATCATGGCATTTGTTTTCTCTAAGTTATAAAACTGAGCCGTTTTATATTCCAGCCTGTCAGCTTCCAGGGATTTAACAAGTTTTTTAATTTGCTCTTTTTCCTGCAGGTTATGTCTGAAATAAATAAACTGGATAATGATATAAGGCCGGGTATATCCCCCGGCTTTTCTTTCCCTGATCAAATCCCGGATACCCCTGACAACCGAGTCGAAATTACCACCAACCCGGTATTGCCGGTAAGTTTCTGCGGTTGCCCCGTCAAGAGAAATAATCAGCCGGTCGAGACCCGATTCCAAAATCCCTGATATGGCTTTTCGATCCAGATAATGACCATTGGTGGATGTGGAAACATAAATATTTTTCTTCCTGGCATACTTAATAAAATCAAAAATCCACGGAGTCAGGAAAGGTTCTCCCTGAAAATAAAGCATGAGATGATTCAAATAGGCAGCGGTCTGATCTATAATTTGCTTAAACATCATCTCGTTCATTGTCCCGCTTTTACGTTTCAGGGTATGGTTCCCTATGGGACATTCCGGACATGACAGATTACATAATGTCCCCGGTTCTACAGATAGTGTATGTGGCATCCCGGGTACTACAGGTTTTTTGAATAGATCGGAGAGAACCAGTCCCGTGTATATCAAAAGTAAATTGACTATTTTCCGTGGAGTTATTGTCCGGAGAAAATGAAACCCGTCAACCAAGATCCGGACATTTTTTTTCATAAAACCAGTTATAAAAAAAACTTTCAGAATCAAACGAGAATGAAATTACTGGTTGTCAATGATATCAAATAATTCATCCAGATTTGGGGTAAGGATAATTTCTGTACGTCTGTTTTTTCGTCTGGCTTCGGGGGTATTTGCCGGATCTATCGGCAGGTATTCGCTTCTCCCGGCGGCTGTCAGCCTTTTGGGATCGATATGCGAATTATTAAGAAGTATCCTGACTACACTGGTAGCTCTCTTTACACTCAGATCCCAGTTGTCCCGGATCTGACTGCCATGGCTGACATAAGGAACATTATCCGTATGGCCCTCAATCATGATGTTGATGCCGGGATTTTTCTCAAGTACCCGGACCAGTTTCTTCAAAGCTTCCTTTCCTCTGGGATCAACTGTATAACTCCCTGTCTTAAACAACAGTTTTTCTTCCATGGAGACATAAATTTTCCCGTTTCTGCGCGTGACACTCAGGCCTTCATCCTTAAAACCCAACAAAGCATCCGATACTTTATTTTTTAACATTGTTAATACTGAATCTTTGGAATGTACGATCCTTTCCATCTCCCGCATGCGATTGTTTCTTTCTTCCATCTCATATTTCATCCTCTCCAGTTGCGCCTGCTGGGCGGTAAGTGATTTTTCAAATTTTCTCAGGCTATCCTCCTTTTTCTGCAGTTTTTCCTGGGTCTGCTGCAGTTCCTGTAACAACCTGCGTGTCTCTTTTACATTTCCCCTGACCAACTCTTCCTGGGAAATTTTCAATGTATTATAATCTTTGTTTAACCGGGTATATTTATACTGAAGGTTTCCTATCTCTTTAGCCATGGCCAGACTGTCTTTACGATTTTTTTCAAGTTGTTTCTTCAGGGCTTCAATCAAAAATGACAGTTCATTATTCTTAACGGTAAGACGTTCATTTTCCTCTTTGATCAGATCACGTTCTTCCGTTAGTTTTTGATGTTGTGTTTTCAGATCGTTAAACTGTTTGGTGGAGACGCAGGAAACGGATAAGATCGTCCATACGGCCAGAAAACAAACAAAAGTGATATTTTTAAACCTGTTCATATGTTCCAATATTTATAAAACAAAGATAGAAAATAGGTTTTGAATAGAAAATCCGTTAAATTTAACCTAAATATCTAAAATGGAATCGTCATGAATTTCTACAGTGTGCGTTAATATTGGGAAGCGCAATGAAAAGTTTTGAAAGCGTAGCCTTCGCTACGGTGAAAAACTTTGAAATGAGCATTTCCAATAGTGGCGTGCAATGTAGAACTGTAATAGATTTTCATTTTGGATTTTTAGGTTTAAGATTATTGATTACTTTTGTAATCCGGAAAAAGATTTCCTGCCTATGTCCGTGAAACGTAAAAATCTGTTGTATTCCATAAATAGCCCGAAAGATTTACGAAAACTACGTATGGATGATCTCCCAAGGGTTAGTGAAGAATTACGGCAGTTTATCATTGATGTGATCTCATCTAATCCTGGTCATTTTGCTTCCAGTCTGGGTGTTGTTGAGTTGACGGTAGCTTTGCATTATGCATACAACACTCCTTATGATCAACTGGTCTGGGATGTCGGACATCAGGCATACGGCCATAAAATCCTGACCGGAAGAAGGGATATTTTTCACACCAACCGGCAATATGGAGGAATAAGTGGCTTTCCCACCCGGGAAGAGAGCATTTATGACACTTTTGGGGTTGGCCATTCTTCCACTTCTATATCGGCGGCTCTGGGGATGGCTATGGCCGTAAAACACAAAAAGGAAAACAGAAAGGTAGTAGCTGTTATCGGGGACGGGGCTTTATCAGCCGGACTGGCTTTTGAAGGCTTAAACAATGCAGGGGCTCAGAATGCAGATATCCTGGTGGTTCTAAATGATAACCGGATGTCTATTGATCCTAATGTCGGTGCCCTGAAGGAATATCTTCTGGATATTACAACCTCTCATACTTATAATAAATTCAAAGACGAGGTGTGGAACTTAATGGGAAAACTTGAGAAAGTTGCCCCGAAAAGCCGTACGCTCGCACAACAGGTTGAACATGCGCTGAAAACATCTCTTTTACATCATAGTAACTTGTTCGAATCATTAAATTTCAGATACTTTGGTCCTGTTGACGGACATGATGTGATTTATCTCAGCCGGCTGTTTAAAGACCTGCAGAAGATTCCCGGGCCTAAGTTGTTACATGTTGTCACGAAAAAAGGCAAAGGGTTTCCCCGCGCTGAAATGGATGCGACCCTCTTTCATGCCCCTCCGGGGCGTTTTGATAAAGTCTCCGGAAAAATATTTATCATTCCCCATACGGGGAAAATACCTCCAAAATACCAGGAGGTCTTTGGCGAAACCATGATTGAGCTGGCTGAACAAAATCCGAAGATTGTTGTTATTACTCCGGCTATGCCTACCGGCTCCGGTCTGAATAATATGATAAAGAAAATGCCTGACCGTGTTTTTGATGTGGGTATTGCCGAACAACATGCGGTAACTTTCTCTGCCGGACTGGCTACACAGGGAATGCTCCCTTATTGCAGCATTTATTCTACATTTTTGCAGCGTGCTTATGATCAGGTTATTCATGATGTGGCCCTCCAAAAATTGAATGTGGTTTTTTGTATAGACCGGGGGGGACTGGTGGCAGGTGACGGTGCCACACATCATGGGATATTTGATTTGGCATATCTGCGGATTATTCCAAACATTATCGTTGCTGCTCCCATGAATGAAGTAGAGTTACGCAACTTATTATATACCGCACAAACAGAAAAATACGGACCTTTTTCTATCCGTTATCCACGTGGAAACGGAATCACTCCTGACTGGAGAACACCTTTCAAAAAGATAGCTGTCGGAAAAGCCCGGGAGATACGTAATGGAAATGACATAGTTATTTTGTCAATAGGTCATCCCGGAAACTTTGTGATGGAAGCAACCGAACGGCTTGATCTGGAAAATATCCATGCTGCCCATTACGACATGCGATTTGTTAAACCGCTGGACGAAGATGTTTTACATAGGATAGGGACGCGGTTTGATGAAGTTATCACTGTCGAAGACGGGGTAATAACAGGAGGGTTTGGCAGTGCCGTTATGGAGTTTTTTAACGAACACAGATATCCGGTTCATGTCACCCGCCTGGGGATTCCGGATTATTTTGTAAGTCACGGGAAACAACAGGAGCTATATAAAGAGTGTGGTTTCGATGCTGAAGGCATCTACAAAACGGCAATAACCATCCTGCAGAAACACCATTTTCCCCAGCCCGGGGGAAACCGTATCTGAATCTTCATTCCCTTTCTTCGATAATAAGAAAAGGACTTGACGGATTCAAAACAAATATCTATCTTCGCACGCCAAAGGAACAATATAGGTTGATCGATGAATGAGGTTCTTTGTATAGTTAGGGCTTCGAAAATCGAGCTTCAAGCTTTTAAATTTGCCCGGGTGGCAGGGCCGACCGATTAAGAAATGGTCCGGTGGAGCATTTTGAGGGAGGGGCCCGGATGCAGGGGAGACAGTTTCGCCACCGGGAGATAAAAAAGTAATTAGGAGTTAAAAAATAATTATAATTGATCTTTGATTTATTGTTTAATAGTTGCCCAGGTGGCGGAACTGGTAGACGCGCTGGTCTCAAAAACCAGTGGTAGTAATACCGTGCCGGTTCGATTCCGGCCCTGGGTACAATCAGGAAAAGCCCTCGGAGAAGGGTTTTTATTTTTTGTAATAATGGATGTTAATAAAGACATACAACCTTACGGAGCACGGCAACTTCAGTTTGATAAACGTTATCTTGAGATGGCCCGGATATGGGCAAAGAATTCTTATTGCAAACGAAAAAAGGTAGGGGCTTTGATTGTAAAAGGAAGAATGATTATTTCAGACGGATTTAACGGGACCCCTGCAGGATTTGAGAATATTTGCGAAGATGATGACGGAGAGACAAAACCGTATGTGCTCCATGCCGAAGCCAATGCCATTACCAAAGTTGCAAAATCAGGAAATAGCAGTGAAGGGGCAACCTTGTATGTGACAACTTCCCCGTGTATGGAATGTTCCAAGCTGATCATTCAGTCCGGCATCAAAAGGGTAGTTTTTTCTGAACTTTATCATGACAATTCCGGCGTGAACCTTTTGAGAAAAGCCGGCATCGCAGTGGTACAACTACAAATCGATTAGATCATGGATAATCATAGAAAACAAAATCTGTACCTCCCGATTCTGCTCTCTCTTGTTCTAACATTGGGGCTGGTCATCGGCATGATTTTACCACGCCCACAAAAACCTTCCGGTGTCGTTATCTATCCGAAAGGAAACAAACTGGACCAGATTCTGACATATATTGGACAGGATTATGTAGATTCGGTAAACATAAACACCCTGGAAGAGACAGCCATTCCGTCAATCCTGAAAAAGCTGGATCCGCATACGGTGTATATTCCGGCTAATGAGGTAGCCCAGGTTAATGAACCGCTGAAGGGAAATTTTGATGGCATTGGTATTTCCTTTAATATGTCTGAGGATACCGTCATAGTGATCTCTGTTATTCATGGAGGGCCTTCCGAACGGGTTGGAATCAAGGCGGGAGATCGTATTATTAAGGTGAATGATTCTCTGGTTGCCGGCCGGCACATTAATCAAAATAATATAGTTAAAATGCTGAAAGGCCCGAGAGGGACGAAAGTCACTGTCTCGGTAAAAAGGAGAGGAGTTCCCGACCTGCTCCGTTTTGAGATCACACGTGACAAAATACCGCTTAAGAGTGTTGATATTTTCTATATGTTGACAAAAGATATAGGATATGTAAAAATCAGTAAGTTTGCCCGTACTACGGCTGAAGAATTTGAGGTGGCCCTGTCCGGACTTCAGCATCAGGGAATGAAAGAACTCGTGCTGGACCTCAGAGGAAATGGCGGAGGTTATCTGGATGCAGCCATACATGTGGCCGACCAATTACTTCCCAGGGGGAAGTTGGTTGTCTATACCATGGGACGGAACCAACAAAAACAAATGGTCTATGCCAAAAATGACGGGATGTTTACCACAGGTGAACTGGTTGTTTTGATTGATGAATGGTCTGCTTCTGCAAGTGAGATAGTAACAGGAGCTATACAGGACAATGACCGGGGGACCATCATTGGACGTCGTTCTTTTGGCAAAGGCCTGGTACAGGAACCGTTTATCCTGCGTGACGGGTCGGTTTTAAGGCTGACCATAGCCAGATATTATACGCCTACCGGAAGATGCATACAGAAACCCTATAATAAAGGTATTGAAGAATACTATAACGATATCAATGAACGATACATCAAAGGAGAATTTGAATATGCGGATAGTATTCATTTTCCTGATTCGTTGAAATATACTACTCCCGGAGGAAAAACCGTTTACGGGGGTGGAGGAATCATGCCGGATATTTTTGTTCCTATGGATACCTCCGGTATTACCAAATACTACTTAAAAGTTCGTGACCCGGGACTGATATATCGTTTTGCTTTAGAATATACAGATCAGCATCGCAACAACCTGGTGTCTTTTAAACAGGTAGAAGCCCTGGAGAAATATCTGAACAAACAGCCTCTCCTTCCGTCATTTGTTTCCTATGCAAAACAGAAAGGGGTAGTGCCGGCCGGCAGGGAAATAGCTGTATCTGAAAAACTGATCCTGACACAGATAAAAGCTTATATTGGCAGGGATGTGCTGGGCGATGCAGGATTCTACCCGATCATACGTGAAATAGACACTACGCTTCAAAGGGCTGTAAAGTATCTAAGAAATCATTGAGTACGCGGAGGGATTTCTCTTTTTCTTCTATAAAACCCATATGACCTGAATTTTCCAGGGAGGTTACCTGAATTCCGTCAGCGGGAGATACCCGGGATAATATTTTTATATAAGGGATGTATTGATCTTTTTTCCCCAGGATCCATAATCCGGGCAGCCTGGGTTTTTCCAGTATCTTTCTTCGGTCAGGACGTTGCATCATCCCATGTAACATGGCAATAATCCCCGCATCAGGCGTGCTTCTGGCAATATCAATAGCACGGGAGACTTCTTGCTGAAGCCGATCCGCGTTCTCTTTCGCAAAAGCCTTCGGAACGCTCACTTCATAGATTAAATGTTTCTTCCCCGCTTTAACAAGGGCTATCTCCCGCTTCCGGTTTTCTTTCACCTCCTCTGTATCAGCCAGCGGATGGGAATGAAACAAACAAAACCCTGCCAGTAACTCCGGAAACTTTTCTACAAAAGACAGTGTAACGTATCCTCCCAAAGAATGTCCTACTATGACGGATTTTTTTATTTTTTCTTTAATCAATACTTCTTTTACTGCGCCTGCCAACAAATCCATTGTCTGGACTTCTGCAATGGTCTCCGAGTTTCCGTGGCCTGGAAGATCAATACAAATGACCCTGTAATTTTTTGCCAGATCATTACTAAAACCTTCCCATATCTTTATTGATTCAAGATAACCATGCAATAAAACTACCGGCGCTCCTTCGCCTTTCATTTCATAATATACTTTTCGGCCCTGGTAAGTTGCTTCCATCTTGATATTTTTTAAATTTCGGAAATGATGAATTTAGGATTAGAAATTTATAATTATTAGAAGTCCCCATATATAAAAACTCAATATAACCAATTGTCTTTCTTTTTTTTAGAAACTTTTCATAAAAGGATCCTGGTAAAAATACATAATTAGTAACGAAATTTATGCTGATAAACATATCTTTTGCATTTTGAAGTATATACATTTGTACATTAAAAAAATATTTGTCTGGTTTGCAAACATATTTAATACTTAGTCTATGAGCAGGTTTTTAGGTTCTTCCATCACGAAAAAAATTACGATGGCCTTGTTAGGGCTTTTTCTGATTCTTTTTTTACCTGTACATCTTGGGATCAATTTTTTGCTGTTAAAGAATGATCCAGTCCCCTTTAACAACGCAGCACATTTTATGGCCACATTCTGGCTGGTAAAAGGTTTTGAGGTTCTTTTACTGGCGTCTTTCCTGTTACATATTATATGGGGGATTATTTTACAGATACAGAATTGGCTGGCCCGGCCGGTTCAATATAAGATTACAAATTATTCC
Organism: uncultured Rikenellaceae bacterium; assembly: GCA_964383915.1. GTDB lineage: Bacteria > Bacteroidota > Bacteroidia > Bacteroidales > VadinHA17 > DRPN01. The sequence continues at coordinate 10,173 of CAYLJE010000011.1, read as the reverse complement.
CAGACATCTTTTTTCTCAAAATTCATGATCTGGACCGGTTTAATTATTCTTATTTTCCTTTTTATCCATTTCATGAATTTTTATTTTGTAAAAATTGGATGGGTAAAAGGAGATGCGGAAAATTTTTATGGCATCGCCCATCAACTCTTTAAAATCCCTGCATATATTGTACTGTATGTTTTTTCATTTTTGATTCTGGGATTTCATCTTGCCCATGCTTTCTGGTCTGCTTTTCAAACCCTTGGATGGAATACGGCAGGATTATCTCCTGTATTTAAAGTGTTGGGGATTCTTTATGCTATTATTATTCCGCTGGGATTTACAATCATTCCCCTTTTCATCTATTTTACTTGAATTGAAATTTGTAAAAGGTAAATCATTATGGTCACATTGAATTCAAAAGTACCTGAAGGACCGGTCATCGAAAAATGGACAAACTATAAAGCCAAACAGAAACTGGTAAGTCCCAATAACAAAAGAAAACTTGACATCATTATAGTGGGTACCGGTCTGGCAGGTGCTTCTGCGGCTGCCAGCCTGGGTGAGATGGGTTTTAATGTCAAAATTTTTTGTTATCAGGACACTCCCCGACGGGCCCATAGTATTGCAGCACAGGGAGGTATCAATGCCGCCAAAAATTACCCCAATGACGGAGATAGTATTTACAGGTTGTTTTACGATACGGTCAAAGGAGGAGATTACCGTTCCCGGGAAGCCAATGTTTACCGGTTGGCAGAAGTGAGTAATAATATTATTGATCAGTGTGTGGCGCAGGGGGTTCCTTTTGCCCGCGAATATGGAGGCTTACTTACTAATCGCTCTTTTGGCGGAGCTCTGGTCTCCCGGACATTTTACGCACGGGGACAAACCGGACAACAACTCCTGCTCGGAGCTTATGGTGCACTGGAACGGCAGATAGCCAAAGGGACGGTGACGATTTATACCCGTCGTGAGATGGAGGATCTCGTGGTTATTGACGGAAAAGCCCGTGGGATTATTGTAAGAAACCTGATCACCGGCGAACTGGAACGTTATTTCGGCCATGCCGTAGTTCTGGCCACCGGCGGATACGCGAATGTTTATTACCTTTCTACCAATGCGATGGGTTCCAATATCAGCGCCGCCTGGCAGGCTTACAAAAAAGGTGCTTTTTTCGCTAATCCTGCTTATGTTCAGATCCATCCTACCTGTATTCCTATTCATGGGGACTATCAGTCAAAACGTACATTGATGAGTGAAAGTCTGCGCAACGACGGTCGTATATGGGTGCCTAAGAAAAAAGAAGATGCCGAAAAAATCAGAAAAGGACAGTTAAAAGCAAATGACATTCCGGAGGAAGACCGCGATTATTATCTGGAAAGAAGGTACCCGGCTTTCGGAAACCTGGTGCCGAGGGATGTTGCTTCCCGTGCTGCCAAAGAGCGCTGTGATGCCGGCTATGGCGTTGGCTCTGGTTTGGCCGTCTTTCTTGATTTCAAGGATCCAATCAAACGTCTGGGTCGTGATGTGATCGAAGCCCGCTACGGTAACCTGTTCCAGATGTATGAAAAAATTGTGGATGATAACCCGTACGAGACACCCATGATGATCTATCCGGCTATTCATTATGTTATGGGTGGCTTGTGGGTAGATTACGAATTGATGACAACCATCCCTGGTCTTTATGCTATCGGGGAAGTCAATTTCTCTGATCACGGAGCCAACCGTTTGGGAGCTTCTGCATTGATGCAGGGATTGGCCGACGGATATTTTATTTTGCCATATACCATTCAGAATTATCTGGCTGATGAAATTAGCACACCCAGAATGTCAACTGATCTTCCCGAATTTAACCAAGCTGAAGAAGGAGTGCATGACAGATTGGCTAAGCTGATGAATATCAAAGGCCAACATGCCATAGACAAATATTATAAAGAACTGGGACATATTATGTGGAATCATGTCGGTATGTCACGTAATGAACAGGGACTAAAAGAAGCCGTTGAGAAAATACGTGAGATACGCGGTGAATTCTGGCAAAACATACGTATTCCCCTTACAGTACATGAATTAAATACCGAATTGGAAAAAGCAGATCGTGTAGCAGATTTCATGGAATTGGCCGAGCTGATAGCTTTGGATGCCAAAAACAGAAAAGAATCTGCCGGTGGTCATTTTCGGGAAGAATATCAAACCAAAGAAGGAGAAGCGATGCGAAATGATGAGGAATATATGTACGTAGCTGCCTGGGAATACAAAGGGCCCGATCAACTACCTGCATTACATAAGGAGCCCTTAAAATTTGAATATATCAAAGTACAAACAAGAAATTACAAATAGTTCTGGAATCATTAATCTGGAGACCATGGATTTTAAACTCAAGATCTGGAGACAAAAAAACAATACTGCCAAAGGGAAATTTGAAACTTATGAGGTTAGTGGCATTTCCTCTGATGCTTCTTTCCTGGAGATGCTGGATATCCTCAATGACCAATTGATTGAAAAAGGAGGAGATCCAGTCGCCTTTGACAGTGACTGCCGCGAAGGAATCTGCGGCATGTGTAGCCTTTATATCAACGGACGGCCTCATGGTCCGGACCAGGGTATCACGGTTTGCCAAATGCACATGCGTCACTTCAAAGACGCTACGACCATTACCATTGAACCCTGGCGGGCGAAACCTTTTCCTATTATTAAAGACCTGATGGTTGACCGGTCGGCCTTTGATAAAATTATACAGGCTGGTGGTTATATTTCGGTAAACACCGGGGGTGTCCCGGATGCCAATGCAATTCCCATTACCCAGGATAGAGCTGAACTAGCTATGGATGCCGCAGCCTGTATTGGTTGTGGAGCCTGTGTGGCAGCTTGTAAAAATGCTTCGGCTATGTTATTTGTTTCGGCCAGTATTTCCCACTTTGCTCTTTTACCCCAGGGTCGCATTGAAGCCAAAAAACGCGTCAAAGCCATGGTGGCAGAAATGGATGAACTGGGATTTGGAAACTGTACCAATACGGGGGCTTGTGAAGCCGAATGTCCGAAGGAGATTTCCCTTACAAATATTGCACGTCTGAACAGAGAGTTTTATAAGGCACACTATTAATAGTATTCCCTCTCTCTTTTTGTTTCTGAACAAAATTCATCAGGCGTTCATGATTGCCTCAATTTCACTTACTTTCTTTGGTATGGGTTTGCCTATAATTACTACATCATCTTCTGTTACCCTTACATCATCTTCTATTCTTATTCCTCCGAAGTCCATAAAAGCATCCAACTTATCATAATTGATAAACTCGGCAAATTTTTTCTCTTTCCTCCATTGTTCTATCAGGGGAGGGATGAAATAAATACCGGGCTCTACGGTAAAGACAAAACCGGGTTCCAGTTTTCTGGCCAGGCGTAAGAAAGACATTCCAAATTGTTCACTGCGATGGACCTCTTCATTATACCCTACATAATCCTCTCCCAATCCTTCCATGTCATGTACATCCAATCCCAGCATATGTCCCAGTCCATGTGGGAAAAAGAGCCCGTTGGCCCCGAGGCTGACAGCCTGATCAATATCCCCGCGCATTAAGCCGACTTCTTTCAATCCATTGGCAATGATCTGCGAAGCCATCAAATGCAGGTTTTTATTGGTAACGCCAGGGCGTGCTGCTTTGATCGTTTCTGTATTGGCTTTTAGTACTATTTCATAGATATCTTTTTGCCTTTGATCAAATTTACCACTTACCGGAATCGTCCGGGTTATATCACTGGCGTAATGCAACAAAGACTCTGCTCCGGCATCGGTCACCATCATACGGCCTTCTTTTAACACATTCCCATGATAATGATTATGTAGTGTTTGACCGTTGATGGTCAGGATTATCGGGAAAGATATCCCGTTGCCCCGGGCTGCCGCTATGCCTTCAATTGTTCCGGCCAGCTCCCGCTCCACGACCCCTGGCTTTGCCATCCTCATCACGGTTGTGTGCATATCATAAGCAATATCCATAGCATATTCTATTTCACGGATCTCTTCTTCGCCCTTATAAGAACGGAGGTTGACAATGGCTTTAATCAGTGGAACCGATACAAGCAATTTTAAGTCCTCAGGAGTTTTACCCGTCATCTCTGACATAAATAAAATGTTATCTCCTCTGTAAAAAGGTAAAAAATGAAGCGTTCTGTTTTTTGTCAGTGCCTTTTTTAAAAAATCCCTTAACTGATTAAGCCGGGACGTATTTTCTACACCCACCTTTTCAGCCTGTTCATGTATCGATGGCTGAGGGCCCATCCAGATAATATCATCCATATCTATCTCATCGCCGAAAATATAATCCCGGCCATCATCCAAATCTATGACCCCAATATATCCGGGATGGTCGAGTCCAAAAAAGTATGAAAAAACACTATCCTGTCTGAAACGGTATTGATTATCAGGATAATTCATACTGCTCTCAAAGTTGCCAGGCAGAACGATTAACCCGGTATCAAGTTGTTGCCGGAGTCCTTCACGTCGTTTTATATAAATATCTCGATTAAACATATTGTATATTTTTTTAATCGACCAATTTACACCAATAAATTCATTATCAAAAAAATATTCATTACGAATAGAATGTATATTAATTATTTTTTTATATATTCGTCGAATGCCTTTAAATTGTTAACACTTTATTAACATTTTACTAACATGCCTTATCGTCGATTGCCTAATACGGATGTTGCCCGTCTGAAGGCTTTACGTATAGCCTCAGAGAAAGGAGAGGAGATATCTCCGGTAGATTTGGCTTTCTCGCAATCTGTTTATTACAGGATTCAGTCATTTCTTCCCAAATATGAAAGGACGCTGGAAGATTATACGCAAAAAAAACAAAAATTATCTGTACAGTCAAGACAACTACAGGTAATTTATCGAAAAGCCCGGATGTTTTTGTTTCATTTCATCCAGGTAACTTTTTTTTCTGTTCAGAGGGGTGAACATTCCAGAAAAACGCTGGCATATTTTGGATTATCCACTGCCAGAGGATTACCTTCTATTCAAACGTATGAGGATATGGTCAAATGGGGACAGATTATTCTCGGGGGAGAAGAGAGGCGTACTGCGGAAGGAAAATCTCCCATAACCAATCCTACCGCTGCCGTGGTGAAAGTCAGATATGAGCAGTTTACAGAGGCTTTATACTCCTATCTTATTGACAAAAAAACACGGGATACGGCACATCAATACATTATCAGGACAAGAAAAGAAGCGGATCAGATAATTGCACGATTATGGGATAATATCGAAGGATCATTCGCAGACTTACCCGATCGGATGAAACGGAGAAAAGCTGCTGAATACGGAGTCACTTATGTTTACAGAACCAATGAACCCAGGCATATTGATTCGTTATAAAGTGTATATCAATACGATAAGTTTAAAAGTTAAAACCTTCAAAAAGGTGCGGGGTTCCCGGTGCCGGTTTGTTCTTTTTTGCTGATGCCGTATATCTTTTCGGATGCCGGTAGCCAATCACTCAGCTCACCCTTATTCTGTCATATTTTCTCCGTTAGTGAATGTTTTTTCCTTTTTTGATCCAGGTAAAAAATATACAGGGAGATAATCACCAGGATGATCCCAATATACAGGGAAAAATCGTTTGTGGAGGTTCCAACGCGGTCAACCTGTTCTTCTACTTTCTCGCTTCCATATATCCAATAAGCGGTTACGGCCACTCCATTGTTAATAAAGTGTGCCAGCACCGGAACCCAGATCGTTCCACTCCAATAGTACAAGTATCCGAACAATACGCCCAATAACCAGCGGGGGAAGAAACCGAAGAATTGAAAATGAAAAAAGCTAAAGATAAACCCTGTTAAAAAGATACCTACATGGATATTTTTTGTCCAACGGATGAACAGGGGCTGAAATATTCCACGAAAAGTAAACTCCTCACCCAGGGCAGGAATAATGGCAATCATCAGCATATTTACAAGATAATTACCCAGATGGTCCATTTTCAGGAATTCTTTGGTCAGGTTATCTGCATTTTGTTCCATGGTTCGTAACATTTTACCTAACCCTTCCAGAGGCCCCTGAAAGGAAATTCTGCTATTCCAGTCAGCCAAAAAATTATTTACCGGAATAAGCGAAATCATCACAACAATAACCAGTAAATAGGCAAAAGCCCCGGCCCGGATCTTCATGCCGAAAAAACGGGAACCATTTTCTCCGATAAACGGGAGCAATAAAAAAGGAGGGATCACAAACATAGAGATTGACTGGATAAACTGTAAATATTTCAATAAGCTGATATTATGCGGATTGTGCAGATCCTCCGTGAGGGAAGCAAGATTAAAAATATCAACATGAAAAAAAGGAACAGCCAACAGCATTCCCAGAAAGTTAAAGATCAACAAGCTGGTCAGCATAATAAATATCATGAATAATAACTGTAAAAACGGATGGCCGGATTTCAGAAAATCTATTTTCATTGGGTTGGCGTTTCTAATTTTAATAATTTTACGGGCTAAAATAAGCATTATTTGTTTTGGTTGAGATAGGAAATATCATATTTGAAGATATCCCTGTGCTGCTTGCCCCCATGGAAGACATCACGGACCCTTCCTTTCGGTTTCTGTGTAAACAGTTTGGAGCAGATATGGTTTATACCGGGTTTATCTCGTCAGACGGATTGATCCGGAACGGAGCCAAAAGTTTAAAAAAACTTGAACTACATGATTATGAAAGACCTGTTGGAATTCAGCTATATGGTCATGAGCCGGAAGCCATGAGACAGGCTGCCCTGGTGGCAGAGAAGGCTCACCCGGATCTTATAGACCTGAATTTTGGTTGTTCTGTAAAAAAAATCGCCCGGCGTGGAGAAGGTGCCGGGATGTTGAAAAATATTCCCCTGATGCTGGAAATTACCCGAGCCGTTGTGGAAGCTGTTAAACTTCCCGTAACCGTCAAAACACGTCTGGGCTGGGATGAACCGAATAAAAATATAGTAGCTGTGGCCCGGCAACTACAGGATGTTGGCATCCGCGCCCTGACCATTCACGGCCGCACAGGAACACAATTATACAAAGGACAGGCTGACTGGACCCTCATCGGAGAAGTGAAAAATGATCCGTATATTCATATTCCGGTTATGGGTAACGGGGATATCGACAATCCTGAAAAAGCCCATGAAATGATCAATCGTTTTGGGGTGGACGGGATTATGGTGGGCAGGGCATCTATCGGAAGACCCTGGATTTTCCGGGATATCAAACATTACCTTAGAACGGGAGAAACATTACCTGCCCCGTCTCTCTTTGAGAAAGTTGAAGTGGCTAAAGTGCATCTGAAGAAATCATTGGAGTTTAAAGGGATTCCACGGGGAATTTTTGAGATGCGAAGACATCTCGTTCATTATTTTAAAGGATTACCCGGTTTTAAACAAACACGCATACGATTACTTACCTCCCTGGACCCGGACGAAATTTTTGAGATATTGAATGAGATAGAAAAGAAATATGCCGGATTTGCAGATGAAAATATGTAGTTTTATCTATGAGTTCGGTCTAAAAAGGTTCTTTGTTGCCAACTTCTGCGTTGTCAGGAATTTTTCAATCCTCATTAACAGTAAGTTAACTGCGGTTAAAAAATTCTTTCCGTCTTGATTTTGACAAAAATCTACCTTTTTAGACTCGACTCATCTATTCAAAAAAACATAAACCAATGAAAAAGTTAATTTTCTCTCTTTTCCTTTCTCAGATTCTTCTGTTTTTTTCTTTTTCCCAGGGGCTTTTTGCAGGAAAACCCCTCCTGACCGTTGAAAAGATCATGCAGAATCCTGATCGGTGGATTGGGACACTGCCCTCTTCGGCTTTCTGGGCTCCTGACAGTCATACTTTTTATTTTGACTGGAAGAAAGATACAAATGGTATCCAACAACTATACAAAGCTAACATTCAGGATCATAAGCCGGTTCTGGTAACGGAACCTGAAAAAAAACATATCATTCCCCTTTTGGGGATATACAACAAATCCCGTGATAAAGAATTATATACGAAAAACGGGGATATTTTCCTTTATGATCTTATCACCGGGCAGCTCAAACAGCTTACCAATACCATAGCTCAGGAGAGGGTGCTGGGGTTTAGTGAAAGTGATACGGCCATTTATTATCTGCTGGATAACGATGTTTTTTCCCTGTCTCTTAAGAATGGAGAGATTCAGCAACTAACGAATTTCAGGAAAGGGGAAAAACCCAAAAAACCTTCTGAGTTCCCGGGGGAAAATGCAAAATGGCTGCATGAACAGCAAATGCAACTTTTTAAGGTATTACGGGAAAGAGAAAAGAAATCAGAAGCACGGGAAAAAGAGAGCAAAAGAGGACAACCGGAAAGGCCCAAAACAATCTATACAGGCAGCAATATGGCATCTGGAATAACGATGAGTCCTGACGGGCGATATGTTAGCTATCTTATTTTCCATCGGCCGCCAAACGTAAAACAAACCGAACTTCCGCATTTTGTCAATGAAACCGGATATACAAGTGTTCAACACAGCCGCAGTAAAGCGGGGACCCCTTATTATACCTCAGTTGACCTGTTTATTTTTAACCGAACCAAAGATACCGTTTACCGGGTCGATCCGGAACAGATTCCCGGCATCCATGATGTTCCTGCTTACCGGAAGGATTATCCCGGACGGGATACGAGTGGCTGCACACGGGGCGTCATCTTCTCTTCTCCCAAATGGGCACAAGACGGAAAGCATGTTTTTGTAGATATTTATGCGGTTGACCACAAAGACCGGTGGATCATGCTCCTGGATGACTCCACGGGGAAGCTTGATCTGCTGGACCGGCAGCATGACGATGCCTGGATCGGGGGCCCCGGCATCGGATGGTGGGGAAACAATACCGGCTGGATGCCGGATAACCGGCACGTGTGGTTTCAATCCGAAGTGACCGGGTACTCCCATCTTTACACGGTGGATAGCCATACGCATAAAAGAAAAGCTCTGACCAAAGGAAGTTTTGAAGTATATCATCCTTTTCTGTCAAAAGACCGGAAACACTGGTATTTTTCTTCCAATGAAGTAAATCCGGGAGAAAGGCATTTCTACCGCATGGACCTGAATGGGAAACATGTCGTAAAACTCACCTCCATGGAAGGACGTAATGATGTGATCCTGTCCCCTGATGAAAAATATATGGTTATCCGGTATTCATTTTCAAATAAGCCATGGGAATTGTATTTAAAAGAAAATAAGCCGGAATCAAAGCCTGTTCGGATAACACACAGTCTCACCAAAACGTTCATGGCATACCCCTGGAGAGTTCCCCTTAACATTACTTTCAAAGCCCGTGACGGAGTTTCCGTTCCGGCGCGTTTGTACCTGCCGGATCATCCTGTTGCCGGTGGTCCTGCCGTTATCTTTGTACATGGGGCCGGTTATCTTCAGAACGCTCATAAATGGTGGAGCTATTATTATCATGAATACATGTTTCATAATCTGCTGGCAGATAAAGGATACACGGTTTTGGATATTGATTACCGCGGTAGTGCCGGATATGGCAGAGACTGGCGGACGGCTATATACCGTCATATGGGAGGAAAGGATCTGGATGACCAGGTGGACGGTGCACAATTTCTGGTTCAAAAATATCATATCGCTCCCCATCGCATTGGCATCTACGGCGGATCCTATGGCGGGTTCATTACGCTCATGGCGATGTTTACCCAACCCGGTATTTTTACTTCGGGGGCAGCTCTTCGTTCCGTTACTGACTGGGCTCATTATAATTACGGATATACTTCTGAAATACTAAATACGCCGGTAGAAGACAGCCTGGCATATGTAGGCAGCTCTCCGATTTATTTCGCAGAAGGATTAAAAGGACACCTTTTGATGTGTCATGGTATGGTCGATGACAATGTTCATTTTCAGGATATTGTCAGGCTCACACAGCGCCTGATCGAGCTGGGAAAGAACGATTGGGAGTTGGCTGTTTATCCTGTCGAACGCCACGGATTTGTAGAACCTTCCAGTTGGACCGATGAATACAAAAGAATCCTTAAACTGTTTGAAACGACACTGAAATGAGCCAGTCACCTGAGAGAGAAGATTTAACGTTTTGTAGTTAAAGATAAGAACAACCTATTTAAATAGGTTGTTAAATAGGTTGTTAAATAGGTAGAAAATAAGTTTTCTGCACCTTTCGGGTATCA
>CAYLJE010000010.1:0-40193 GCA_964383915.1 uncultured Rikenellaceae bacterium | reverse complement strand
ATTATCAAACACAGGGATTGTCACTGGAGAAATATTTTCGCAGGATTGTTTTCAGTGGTCCGTCCAATACCTGCCGGGATACCACCCCCCCGTTGAAGATCAGTATTTATCCCCTGCCTTCAGCTGTTTTGGAGGGCATGGATACGGGCATTTGTGACGGAACCAGTGTTGATCTGACCTTTCAGGTGACAGGAGCTAACGGACCATGGACGCTGGAGTATGATGACGGACAGGGGAATATATCTTCCGGAATGATCAATGATACATTCCCAAAAGCGATTCCCGTGACCCCCGGGTCTTCTGTTGCCAGCACGCAATATACCTATTCGATTTCCAGTTTGACAGACGGGGTGGGGTGTAAAGCCCGGTCCGCAGACATGACCGGTACGGCCCTGGTAAGAGTGGACGGGCAGCCACAGGCAAATGCCGGACAAGATAAAGGGATTTGTGGTCTTACTTCTAGCGTGCAGGCGACCATCCCATCTTTTGGCACAGCACATTGGTCTGTTCCTGCCGGTGTATCGCTAAATGATTCACTGGAAGCCCTTGCACAGGTGACTGCTTCGTCAGAAGGTCCTTATACTTTGTCCTGGCAGGTGGCTAACGGCGTATGCCCGGTAGCAACGGATGATGTGACGATTACTTTCTGGCAGGATCCGGGAGAGGTTACAGTATATCCGGCAGACACAACCCTTGAACCAGGGATATATACGATTTCTTTAGAGGCCAAATGGCAGCCACATGTTGGAATCCCGTATTGGTCAACGGAATCTCAGGTTGAGATTGATAATGATACAAGCTCCATCATTCATGTGAGAGGTCTGGGAGGAGGGAAGAATATCTTTAATGTATATGTGAGAAACGGAGCATGTCAAACAGACCCGGTCACTGCGACGGTTACCGTGCTTGAGTTTAAGTCTGAGAATTATGGGATATCCCCCAACGGGGATAAGCTAAATGATTATTTTAAGATTGAGGGAGCTGAAAATATTGAGAACAAATTATTAATATTTAATGTAATGGGAGTGGTAATTTTTCAGACGGAAAATTTTATGCATGAAGGTACACCGTTGGCAGATGAAAATGGGTGGAATGGAGTGGACAATAATAATGAGCCGTTGCCTGAAGGGACCTATTATTACGTTCTTGAATTAAAGGGAAAAATACAACAGACATTGAAAGGTTTTATTGTTATCAAACGTCAGTATTAAACGGATGGGGAAAAGGATTGCAGGAATATTGGTATTCTTTTTGCTTGTGTTTGCGTCAGCATCCGGGCAATACAGCCAGTATATGGTGAACGGGTTGGTTATTAACCCTGCCTATGCCGGTAGCAGGGGCGTCCTTAGTCTTTCGGGGAGTTATGTGAAAACATGGGCAGGCATACCGGGGGCTCCCAGTACGCAGTTACTAAGTGTGCATTCTCCGTTGACAAGTGATAAAATCGGACTGGGGGCGATCATAGGTAACCGCAAGATAGGAGCTGTTCAGACTTTATTTGGTTCTTTTGATTATTCTTTCAGGATACATATGAGAAAATCGGTTTTTTCTATGGGATTGAGAGCGACGGCTGAAAGCAAAACCGAAAACTTTAACGGGTTGAATTTTGTTTCGGGAGATCCTGCTTTGGTTAATAAGTCTGTTTTTCAACCGAACTTCGGATTTGGTCTATATTATTATGGTTCCCGTTTCTTTACCGGTTTTTCTGTTCCGAGGATGGTTGTTTATGGAATCCCCGGTGATACCTTAAGTAATAGGATGTCATTTCATCCGAAAAATTATCATTATATGGCAACGGCCGGTGTTTTGGTAGGAAAAGGAGGCCTGAAATGGGAACCTACGCTGCTATTACAATATTTCGCGGCTCAGAAGGATTATCGCCTCGATATCAATTCGATCTTTATCTTTTTTGACGACAAAATCTGGTTAGGAGCTTCTTACCGGAAGGGGGCATCAAGTATTGCAGACCAGATCATTGGTTTGATTGAGATCAAAGCAACAGAGCAGTTTATGATAGGTTATTCCTACGATTATTCTATTGGCCAGTTAGCTTCTGTGTTGGGAGGGTCTCATGAGATATTTATTCGTTTTGAACCTATTCATATTATCAAAGCCATTAACCCACGATATTTTTAAGGGATGAAACGTATTCGATTAGTTATAGTATTCTTTATCTTTATTTATATGACAGGAGCAGGGCAATCCCTTTGGGAGATCCGTGTTGCTCCTTTCAGTGGGGGAACGGCCAATGATTATGCCCCTGCTATTTTTCAAAACGGGATCTTATTTACTTCTGACAGGCTGCATGATGTATTTAATCAATACCGTACCACCGAGGGAAATAGAACAAGTAATATTTATTTTGTTGAGAAAAAAGACAGTGTCCATTTCGGAAAACCCAAAAAACTGATTGACGGGATCAGTACTTTTGTGAATGAAGGGCCGGTATCCTATGATGCCGGAAATCATGTGCTTTACTTTACCCGGAATCTTCTGCTGGATAAAAAGAATAGAAAACAACCCAATAATACAGGTATTTTTCTGGCGGATTATTATAACGGGAATTGGGGAAATATACGCCCCTTTCCTTATAACAATCCTGCTTATAATGTAGGTCACCCTGCGATTAGTCCGGACGGGAAGATGTTATTTTTTGCGTCTGATATGCCGGGAGGATACGGGGGATCGGATATTTATGTCTGTTACCGGCAGGGAGACCGCTGGACTGTTCCCGAAAATCTGGGGAAAATTGTAAATAGCCCGGGCGCTGATCTTTTCCCTTTTTATCATTCTACCGGACGACTCTATTTTGCTTCTGCCCGTCAAGATACCTTGCCCAATCTGGATATCTATTATACGGTGCTGGCAAATGGACATTGGATTACTCCTGTACATCTGGGAGCTCCCTTTAATTCTCCCGCTGATGATTATGCTTATATTATTGACAGCACTATGCATTCAGGATTATTCAGTTCATCTCGCAGAGGACGTGATAATATTTTTATGTTTACTTCCTTGTTACCTGACATGAAAGGATGTCGGCCTGTAGAGGAACCGGTGAACTGTTTTTTGTTTTATGAAACGCAGAGTAAAGGAAACGATACCATCCCGATCATTTATAAATGGGACTTTGGAGATGGACATACAGGGTTGGGGCATACGGTTGAACATTGTTACGACAAACCCGGGCAATATCTTGCCCGTTTGTCTGTAACAGATAAGATCACCAAGAAGGTACGTAAAGATGTTGCTAAGTATTTGGTGGAGGTTGTAAAACCGCAGTATCCTTATATTTCTGCTCCGGATACTTGTTATACCGATGCCGAGATTAAATTTGACGGGGCGAAAACAAATATCCCTGGATTTCAACCGGAAAAATATTTCTGGGACTTTGGAAACGGGAAACTGGCAGAGGGAGCCGAAATAAAGAATATCTTTTATGTACCAGGGCTTTACCGGGTCCGCTTGCTGGTGAGAGGCCTGACAACAACAGGAAATCGAGTGGATAAATGTGTCTATAAAGAAGTTACTGTTCTAAGCAGGGAAAAACAATAATTTCCTGCTTACGGGAGAAAGGATTTGTTAAAACCGGAAGGTGGACATAAGGATATCATTTTTTTTATTTATTTTGAGGATGGATTTGTTAGTGTGAAAAGATGATTGGGAACATGAGGACTCTGATAAAGAATAAATATTTTCCGTCTGCCGGGAAAATGTCATTATTTTGGATATTTTTTATTTTCCTTTTACTCACAGGTGTCCATCAGACATTTGGACAACCGGTGCCTGCAGAAGTTGAAAATATTCCCCATCTTATGACATTTGGAAATAAAGCAGCGACTTCCTGGGGGGATGATGATTTTTGTAATATTTTCTTTTTTATCATTCCAAAAACATACAAGGATCCGGTTTATATCAGGGTGTATGATCCTGATGTCGGAGGGGCGATAGATGAGATCAATGGGGTTTTTGATACCAAAACAGAATTTTCTATTTACGGAGGAGAAAATTGCTGGACGGATGATATTGATCCTACCGGAACTTTTAAGAATGGAAATCTTTTGGCATCCAAAGTATTTGAGACAACAGTTAAATATGATAAAAAATGGTACACTTTTGGGCCCTTTAATCCGACCGAAGGGGAATATGCAGAAGAGTTTCAGGGCAATATTCTGAAAGTGATAGCCTTGGGGATTGATGGTGATGACGGGAATTTATATAACTACTTTCTCTCCACCTCTCCCGACAAAAATATTCCGGTGGAAGGCGGGGATGCGTTTACCTATGAGTATGGTTTCCGTTTGTGGAACGATACGGTAAATGTATCTCATATCTATCCGTATGTGGATAACAGGGTTGTTTCTATCAGGCAGACAAACTTCGACTGGGACAATGACGGGGAGATACGTACGGTAACAGTTGCCCGCCTGTATCAATTAAATGCGGTATCGGGAGAGGACGATTGGGCCGAGAGCGAATTTAAGATTATGGATAAAGAAAAAAATACTTCTTTTGATTTTCAATTTATTAAGAGACAAAATCCCATGGTGATAAATAACAATGTGGTTATATCCGTGAGAAATCAATATGGAGAATTGTTGCAGTTCCATACTGTTCCAATTGGCGGAGTCCCGAAATTCAGATATGGAGCGGCTGTCAAACCGATCAGAAAATAATATTTTAAATCTATATGAGACATATCCGGAATCTGTTTTTTATGACCACCTGGCTGGTTTTAATGACTGGCGGACCGGGTAGAGCACAAACCTATCATTTTCTGACCTATGGTGTCGAAAATGGATTGCCAGACCGGTTTGTTTATACTATCAACGAGGACACAGATGGGTTTCTTTGGATTGGAACAGGTACCGAGTTGGTTCGGTTTAATGGCAAAACTTTTCAAACCAACTTGTTGCCTGACTCGCTGAAACAAAGTTTTGTCACCAGCAGTTATAAGGATGATCTTGGGCATCTGTGGTTTGGATTTAATGACGGGTATGTAGGTTTTCGCAATAAAAAGGGTTTTCTTTTTTATGATCTCCGGTCATCTGAGAGCCGTATCAACGGGATTGTTCAGGATCCTTATGGAAAAATACTGGTAGCTTCGCAAAATGGAGGAATGTATAGAATTGACCGGAAAGCGACTGATCCTGTCAGTTCGTTAGATATGGATGTTACCCAGATCAGCTCACTGGGAATATCCGGTAAATTTCTTTTGATTGGGACCTTTGACGGTTTATATGTCTATCGTTTTACTTCGGAAAAAGATCCTCCTATGCTGATAAAGAAGATATCGGAAATACCTTCAACACGGATACAGGCTATTTATGTAGAAAATGATTATGTTTTGATTGGAACGATGGATGCTGGGATTTACCGCTTGAAAATGGATAAAGAACTGGAGGTGGATAATCCGGGGAGCATCTGGGGAGTGGATAAAATGAATATTAAAGATATACAAAGAGATTCGAAAGGGGATTATTGGATTAGTACCTTTGGACATGGACTGATACATATCCATTTGCATGGATCTGGCTTTTCTGATTTTATCAAAGAAGATTATAATAAACATAGCGGGTTGAATACGCTTAATATTCAGTGTGTTTTTGAAGATTTCGAAAAAAACATATGGATAGGATCCTATGGTAAAGGGTTAATATTATTTCCTGAAAATGCCATGTTATTTTTTACTTTCCGGGATCAGATGCCGGGTAATAATATAACAGCATTAACCGCTTACGGAGATAAAATGATTCTTGCCGGGGAAGGAGGCCTGTTAATTCAGGATGCCCGTTTTCAGGGGCCGAAACAGCTATTGACAATGGCCAACGGTTTGCCCCCGGCTGTTATAAAAACCTTATTTGTTGACCAAAAACATCGACTCTGGATTGGGACAAAAGGTGCAGGAATTTATCAATGGATGGAAGGAGACAGGAATGTTCATCCGGTATATCAATCTGGAAATATTCTCGAAAACACGATTAATAATATTACGGGAGACAGTTCTCATATCTGGGTGGGAACAGCCAATGGGATCCTGGTTTTTGATTATCAGGGAAAGTTGCAAAAGAGATTTTCCACTTACGAAGGACTGCCTTATAATAATGTTAATCAGGTTTATCTTGATATACATCATCAAGCATGGGTAGCTACGATGTCTGATGGATTATATGTAATAAATGCCAACGACAGTATTTACAGAAAATTCAAGTTTCCTGAGATTATTGCCCGGGTGCAGATGATGTTCCTGACACAGGATCATACAGGAGGCTTTTGGATAGGCTCCTACGGGAGTGGTGTCATTGATGTCCTCAAAGATACTGTCTTTAACTTTACGGAACATTCAGGGTTAGTATCAAACTACTGTTACAGCCTGGCAGTCGATTCATCAGGGAGTATCTGGGTGGGGCACAGTACAGGAATCAGCAGGATTTACCCTTCAAACATGAAAGTGCGTACTTACTCCGGAAAGCAGGGAGTGATGGCTGAATGTAATCCAAATGCTACCTGTACAGATACGTCTGGCAGGGTATGGTTTGGCACAACAAACGGGGTTATACGGTTTGATCCTTCACGTGAGAACACAGATACCATCCCCCCGAGAACAAATATCTTGTCGCTTATATTCTCAGATAAAGAGGTGCCTGTAAAACAGAAAATTGTTATGCCCTATGGCCGGTACAGGCTCAGAATTGATTATCTGGGGATTAGTTATCGGGATCCTCAGGAAGTTACCTATCAGTATAAACTTGAAAATTATGATGAACATTGGTCTGATCTGACAAATAATACCTCTGCCTATTATTCACGCCTGGAGGATGGAAAATACAAATTTCTTCTGAAGGCGTACAATAGCGCAGGTTATACAACAGCAGAACCAGTCAGTATTCTGATCATTGTGAAGCGTCCTTTCTGGAAAACCTGGTGGTTTATTCTTTTCTCAATCGCTGTATTGGTAGGTATTGTATTTATGATTATTAAAATTCGGGAGAGGAATCATATAAAATTAGAGGAATATTTGAAAACAGAACTGGATAAAAGGACAAAGGAGGTGATAGAAAAGAAAGATGAACTGGAGATTAAGAACAAAGAGATCACTGATAGTATCAACTATGCCAGAAGGATCCAGTCCAGTATTTTACCTCCTGCCCAACGTTTAATAGATATTTTCCCCCGGTCATTTGTTTTTTATAAACCCAGGGATATTGTTAGCGGTGATTTTTATTGGTGGGGGCATGTTGACAAGGACCGTTTTTTAATTGTCTGTGCTGACTCTACCGGCCATGGGGTCCCCGGAGCTTTTATGTCGATGATCGGCTCTACCCTCATCAAAGACCTGACCCATCAGGGCAGATATGAAACGCCATCTCAGTTGCTTAAGTTTCTGGACCGGGAAATTACGGCTGCACTGAATCAAAATCTTGAGTCGGATAAGTCAAATGATGGTATGGACATCATTGTCCTGGAGGTTAATACGCATAATCAACATATAAAATTTGCTTCAGCCATGCGTCCGGTCATCCTTTTTCTTGATAATGAACTTTATTATATCCGTGGAAACCGAAGTGGTATTGGCGGAGAATTTTTTGGAGAAAAAATATTTGATGACCAGGAGTATTACCTGAATCAGGGTGATACGATTTATATGTTCTCGGATGGATATCCGGATCAGTTTGGCGGTCCTAAGGGGAAGAAATTTAAAATGGTGCGGCTTAAAAACCTCCTGGAGGAGATTTATAGTAAACCTATGGATGAACAATATCATCTTATCAAGCGTAACTTTGAGAAATGGAAAGGAGATTTTATGCAGATAGATGATGTCTTATTTATGGGGATACGTTTCTGACTTTTTTTATTTCATATCTCCCATGTCAATGAGTTGGTTCAGAATTGCATAAACAGTCAGACCGGAGACTGTTTTTATTCCCAGTTTTCGTGTAATATTTTTTCTGTGTGTAATAACAGTATGCATGCTGATAAACAATTTGCCGGCAATCTCTTTGTTAGTATATCCCAGTGCGACATACCGTAAAACCATCTTTTCCCGTTCACTTAATCTTTCTTCCCTGTTAGAGTGTTTCTCTGTCTTGGTAATATCCCGGGTGATTTCCTGAAGTGAACGGAAAATTTCACTTTTGGGCAGAGACATATCGAGAGCAAACCGGAAGGGGCCCAGACCAAGTGGATTTCCATCTTTCCTGCAATGGATCAAAGCTATCAAAACAGGACGGTTCCCCTCAGGAAGGGAAAGTATTTGCCGTTTAATTTCTTCCGGAGAAGTAATGTCCGGGTCAATGAAAAGGTATTCCGAATAAGATTTCCTTATCTGTGAGACATCATCAGAAAGATAAACATTGCCGGAATTTTCCAGTTCTTTCAGCAAAAAACGTAAGCCGGTTTTATAAATATAAGATTCGGATATAATGAGAAAACTGGTTTGCCTCATTTTGGCATCTGGTTATTTAATATTATATTTTTTCAGAATAGTTTGTTCCATCATTGCCACCTTCGGAACGAAAACATTTTCTTCGATACGACGGTGATCATTCATGTCTTTTTCCAGGTTAAATAACAGAGCAATCACCCGGGAACATGAGTCGGGATCTTTCGGAGGAGGAAGATATTTGATGATGATGTTTTTCAGATCAAAAAGTTTTTCTTCGATATCATCATGTTCCCGGAGGTAATTTAGGATGCTGTGTTTTTTTAAGTCTTTCGGTAACAAATCTCCTTTCTTGTTTTCAAGGAAGTTTTGTTCAACACGCAATGCATATGGAAAAACATCTTCTTCTTCCCTTTTAATGTGAGTTATGAGTTCCTTCTTATATTCCTGGAAAAACTTATCTAACAGGTAGTTGTGTTCGCTGTTATAATAGCATGGGCTTATTTTCCCGGAGATAATTGCTTTAATTTTCGGGATCCTTTTGCCTAAATAATCCTGGTGGGTTTTTTCGAGGTAGTCAACAATGAGTTTTATGGGAAAGTTTTTCAAATGTTCACGTGGAAAATAGTCATCATCTAAAAACGAATTAATAATTTCCAGAAAAAATTGAATGTTGATGTTTTTCTCTTCGCACACTTGTTTGACAGTTTTATCACCAAAACCCAGTAAAATGTCAAAACGGTACAGTACAGGTATGAGGGTATGGTTCCTGTGTACAAGATCTGCCATTTTATTATTTTTATTTATCATGGGATTTTGTATTATAGAGGGATCCGGAAACATTATGTTGGAGGGAGAATCAGAATCGGCGTTTGTTCGATGTTGCTTTTATGACCGGCACGGTCAAGAACAAAAAATGAATATCGTATAGTGTCCCATGGGAAGTTCACGTAGAAAAAAGTAACTTCGATGTCTCCTTTCATGGTTTTATCCCTGCCGGTCATCGAGATATAAGGAATACGGTAGTTTAAAGGTGTTTTTATCTCATCTTTATCGGCCTGTACAATATTACCGTTGTCCATGTGGTATAAGGTGAAGAAAAGATTTGATCCGGAAGAGTCACCGGGTTGAACAGAATCAATATTTGGGAGACCCAGGTCCCCGTCTCCGTCGATAAAGGAAAAAACCAGCGAGCCTGCCAGAATATCGTTGCCTAACGGGCCAACCGAGTCGAAAACAGAAAAATTCTTATAGGTTATCTGTGGTTCGGGAGGATAGGTTTCTGTTTTTCGACAGGCAACCACAAGGAGCAACAGGGAAAAAGGAATAATATAATACTTGTTTTTATTCATGTTTAATTACCAACAAATTTTATACCTCGTTTATATATTTACAAACTAAAAGTAGGTTTTTGTTATTTTTTACGAATATATATCTCAATGGGGACCCCGTGAAAATTATATTGTTTTCGTAACTGATTTTCAAGATATCTTTTATAGGGTTCTTTAACATACTGGGGAAGGTTACAGAAGAAAGCAAAAGAAGGAGTTTTTGAAGGTAACTGAGTAATATATTTTATTTTAACATATTTCCCTTTGACAGCCGGAGGAGGGAAAGCCTCTATCACTGAAAGCATGATCTCGTTTAGTTTTGAGGTAGGTATTCTACGCTGTTTATTTTGATAAACATCCAGTCCGGTATCCAGCATTTTCAACACACGCTGCTGTTCTTTGGCAGAGATGAAAATAATAGGCACATCCTGGAAAGGCATGATTTTTTGTGTGACCCTGGTTTTATATTCAGCCATGGTATGGTTGTCTTTGGTTACCAGATCCCACTTATTTATTACCAGAACGACTCCTTTGTGGTTTTTTTGAATCAACCTGAAAATATTAATGTCCTGTCTTTCTATACCCCGGGTAGCATCAATCAACAGATAGCATACATCCGAATGCTCAATTGCCCGAATAGCCCTTAAGACAGAATAAAACTCCAGGTCTTCAGATACTTTGGTCTTTTTACGTATGCCAGCCGTATCAATGAGGAAGAAATCATGGTTAAATTTTGTGAAACGGATATAAACTGTATCTCTTGTTGTCCCCGAGACCGGTGTTACAATTTGGCGATCTTCTCCCAATAAGGTGTTGATTAGCGTGGATTTTCCGACATTAGGTCTTCCGACGATGGAAAACCGGGGTAATTCATCTGCAGGTTCTTCTGAAGATTTCTCAAGAGAGGTAACGACCTGATCAAGCAAATCCCCGGTTCCGCTCCCATTTATTGAGGAAACAGAATAGATCTCACCAAGGCCCAATTTATAAAAAATATCCGCTTCATAACTTCTTTCAGTATTGTCAACCTTGTTTACGACAAGGAAGATTTTTTTATCAGATTTCCGCAGAATACGGGCAACGGCTTCATCCAGATCTGTAATTCCGATCTCAACGTCTGTAACAAATAGAATAACATCGGCTTCCTCGATGGCCAGATGTACCTGTTTCCGGGTTTCATTCTCAATCACATCTTCCGGTTTGGGAACATATCCACCTGTATCAATAATGGAAAAAGTGATGCCGTTCCAGGTGCAATGTCCGTAAAGACGGTCCCTGGTCACTCCGGAGTATTCATCAACGATGGCCTGACGGCTTTCAGTCAGGCGGTTAAACAAGGTTGACTTACCGACATTGGGCCTTCCTACGATGGCTACAATATTTCCCATTTTATCTGTTACTAATATCCCAGGCTTTTTAATATGCGGTCTTTATCACGCCAGTCTTTTTTAACTTTTACAAACAGTTCAAGAAAAACTTTTTTATTAAAGAAAAGTTCCATCTCTTTTCTGGCTTCGGTTCCGACCTTTTTCAGAGCTTTTCCCTGGTGTCCTATCAAAATTCCTTTCTGGCTGTCACGCATAACAAAAATGCGGGTACTGATACGAATGATCTTTTCATCTTCTTTAAAGGATTCTACAATTACTTCAACAGAATAAGGGATCTCCTGTCTGTAAAAAAGTAGGATTTTTTCACGGATTATTTCTCCGGCGAAGAACTTTTCAGGTTTATCCGTAAGCTGGTCTTTTGGATAAAAAGGAGGATTATCCGGCAGAACGTTCATAATTGTACTAAAAAGTTTGTTCAGGTTTGCTCCCAAAAGTGCACTTACCGGAATAACCTGTGCTCCGGGGAGTTTTTCTTCCCATCTTTGAACCAGGAGACCAACCGTCTGGGAGTCTGAAAGATCGGTTTTGTTTATTACGCAAATTAATGGTAGCTGTGTATCTTGCAACCGGTATGTCAGCGAATTTTCCTGACGGGGATCCTCTGAAGTGTCTGTAGTTAGAAGAATAATATCTGCATCATCAAAAGCTGTGTTCACATCTTTTACCATGTATTCCTGTAACTTGTATTTTGGTTTTACCATTCCCGGTGTGTCGGAGTAAACAATCTGAAATTTTTTTCCGTTGACAATACCCAACAACCGGTGTCTTGTTGTTTGTGCTTTGGATGTAACAATGGAAAGTTTTCTTCCGACAAGACGGTTCATCAGCGTAGATTTACCTACATTCGGATTCCCGATAATATTTACAAAACCAGCTTTATGAGCCATTTCCCAGGATCGTGAAATTTTTACAAAGATAGAAATATTTCAGGCAATGGTTGCTAGAATAGTTTTCTATGAAGCATGGAGATTTCTTTTTCGGTAAGATAACGCCATTTGCCGCGGGGAAGTCCCTTTTTCGTTAATCCTGCAAAATAGACCCGGTCAAGATTCTTTACCTGATAGCCTAATTTTTCGAACATACGTCGGATGACCCTGTTTTGTCCCGAATGTATCTCAAGACCTATTATTTTTTTGTTTACCGGATATGGAAATGATGCCGCATCTGCTGACATAATTCCCTCTTCCAGTTTGACACCTTCGATTAATTGTTCAAGGTCTTTGCGGGTAATCTCTTTGTCCAGGGTCACCTGGTAAATTTTCTGATGTTTATACTTCGGATGGATTAACTTTTCTGTCAGATCTCCGTCATTTGTCAATAGAAGAACACCTGTGGTATTTCTGTCCAGTCGTCCGACCGGAAATATTCTTATATCTTCAGGGAGTTTAATTAAGTCCATTATCGTTTTTCTGGCTTCCGGATCTTTAAGGGTAGTAATATAATCTTTTGGTTTATTGAGTAGAATATATATTTTTTTTTCTGGAAATATCTGTTTCCCATGTAGCCGTACTTCTGCTGTTAATGGCACCTGACTTCCCAATTCCGTAACTTTTTTACCATTTACTTTCACCCATCCATTTTTGATATACTCGTCGGCCTTTCGCCGGGAACAAATTCCACTCAAGGCGATGAAACGATTCAGTCTGATGATAGTGTTTGGGATAGATGAGTTGCGCGACTTGCTGTTTTTCAGAGGGATTTTTTCCCCACGCTTATTTTTTTGTTTATGTATGTTCTTGCCCATTTTTTAAGCACTAGTGTCCAAATGTAAGCAAATTTTTTACTCTTATTGTTGAAAAATGTTTTGGCAAGAATAAACTTCATGCAGAAGAGGAACCTGTGGTGAATTATTTTATACTCTAAGAAGTCAAAAGCCATCTTAATTATTATTTTAGTAAATCTTAATTTTATAAATGACACGCTATTTATTATTTTTAAAACTTCAAGAGGATTCAATTTTAGAATATCTTTCGGTAAGCTACGTTCATATTTATTTACTTTGTTGGTTGAAATTCAAGCATAGATTGTTTTCTTTGTCTCAGAATAGGACACAATGTCTCCAAAAAACGCATAACTATGGCATTAATTAGTTCGATATCAGGAATACGGGGGACCATCGGCGGCATCACGGGGAAAGGATTAACGCCGGTTGATATTACAAGATTTGCCTCGGCATATGGCAGCTGGCTTTTGGAAAAAAACGAGAAGCAAAGACTAAAAGTCGTTATCGGAAGGGATGCACGGATTTCCGGTGAAATGGTGTGTGGCATAGTATGTTATACTTTAAATGCCTTGGGCATTGATACTTTTGAAATAGGAATGGCTCCTACACCGACGGTGGAAATGGTTGTCAGGATGGAAAAGGCGGATGGGGGAATCATAATTACAGCCAGTCACAACCCGGCCGACTGGAATGCTATGAAATTACTCAACCATGAGGGGGAATTTCTTTCAGCAAGGGAAGGGGAAGAGGTGCTGGAGATGGCCGGGCAGGGAAGATTTTCTTTTGTTCCTGTGGAGGAACTGGGGATCAGGTTGGTTAAAACGGATTACCATGTAATGCATATTGAACGGATTCTTGATCTTGATCTCGTACGTCCTGAAATTATACGTACAGCCGGCTTTCGGGTTGTAGTGGATGGGATAAACTCTGTGGGAGGTTTTGTGGTCCCGGAATTACTTAGATCACTGGGAGTCTATGATATTATCGAAATAAATTGTGAGCCTACTGGTCTTTTTGCACATGATCCTGAACCTTTGCCGAAGAATCTTACTGCATTATCGCAAGCGGTTATTCAGTATAAAGCGGATATAGGGATTGTGGTAGATCCGGATGTGGACCGTTTGGCATTTGTGTGCGAAAACGGAGAAATATTTGGTGAAGAATACACCCTGGTAGCTGTGGCTGATTATGTTCTATCCCGGTCTCCGGGGAATACGGTATCTAATTTATCATCAACTGAAGCCTTGTCAGTTATAACAGAAAAATATGGCGGGGAAAGATATTTGGCTGCTGTTGGTGAAGTGAATGTTGTTCATAAGATGAAAGAAGTAAGTGCTGTCATAGGTGGTGAAGGAAATGGAGGGGTGATCTATCCTCCCTTGCATTATGGGAGAGATGCCTTGGTTGGTATAGCCCTTTTTTTAACACATCTGGCTGAAAAAAGGACCTCCGTGAGCAGTCTGCGAAAGACCTATCCCGATTTTTTCATGTTAAAAAATAAGATAGTGTATCCCGAACACCTGGATGCCGGTCAGGTTTTTAAACAGTTCAGTAATTATTTTCATGCATATCCTCAAAATACAATGGATGGTTTATATATAAAACTGTCTGATGGGTGGATTCACTTGCGCCGTTCCAATACCGAGCCTGTTTTTCGGATATATATTGAAACATTGGATAAACAGAGAACGCAAGATCTTACAAAAGAAGTTATGGGTTTGATGTCAGATATTATGAGAAGAACAGAACAGAGTTAAAGTTGTTTAACTAACTGTGGATTAACTATTGTCAGATAAAATTCATTCAAATCCGGGAAAATAAAGTCATATATGGAAAATTATTTATGAAATGGAATATATCTGAAAAATGTTTTGTCATATATTAATAGATATTTAAAAATTTTTTACTGCTTTTCCCGTTTCCAAAATAATTTTAAGAATTTTTAAAAATAATATCAAAAGTAAAAGTAGATGAGTAGATCTAAAAAAAGAAGTATGCGGCGTACACTGATTATTTCCGGTGTGGTACTTGTGCTGGCTACCATCTTATTGTGGGCCTATGCTAAGAGTACAAAAAAAGAAGAAAAACAACAGCTATACACTGAGGTAAAGAGTGGAAAGTTTGAAGTACTGGTAACCGTTACAGGTGAGTTGCAGGCAGAACATTCGGTTAAAATTATGGCTCCTGCCGAATTGCGAAGTCGTAATCTTCGTTTTAGTCAGATTAAAATTCAGGATTTGATACCGGAAGGAACGGTTGTGGATTCGGGTGATTACGTGGCCTTACTGGACAGGTCGGATGCCAGTAACCGTTTAAAAGACATGATGGATGGGATGGAGCAGTATCAATCCAGCTTAATGAAGACAAAACTGGATACTACCATGGAGTTACGGGGATTAAGAGACCAGTTGATCAATTTAAAGTATAACATGGAAGAGGTGCAGATTACGCTGGAACAATCTAAGTTTGAACCTCCTGCTACCATACGGCAGGCGAAAATCAATGTGGATAAGGCGAAGAGAGCATATGACCAGGCGCAAAAGAATTACGTACTGAAGGTAAAACAGGCGGAAGCAGATATGTCGGAAGCTGAATTCAAGGTGAAGAAGCAACAGCGGAGAATTGAAGAAATGCAGAACGTTATCAGTAAATTTGAAATTCACGCACCGGCTGCCGGGATGGTTATTTATCAGAAAGAATGGGGGGGGCAAAAAAGAAAGGTCGGCTCGATGGTTAGTCCCTGGGATCTCACGGTGGCAACTTTACCGGATATGTCTTCTATGATCTCGAAAACGTATGTGAATGAAATTGATATCAGTAAAGTAAAAAAAGGACAAAAAGTGAGAATAGGGGTGGATGCTTTTCCTGAGAAAAAATATAGCGGGGTGGTTACTGAGGTGGCTAATATCGGAGAACAATTACCCAATACAGATGCGAAAGTTTTCGAAGTCAATATTAAGATAGATGGCAGTGACCCGATCTTGCGGCCGGCCATGACTACCAGTAATCAAATTATCACTGCAACTTATGACAGTGTATTATTTATTCCTTTGGAAGCTGTTTTCGTGGAAGACAGCATCCCATATGTTTATAAGAAAAATGGAAAGAAACAGGTTGTTTTACTTGGACAGGAAAACGAAAACGAAGTCATTGTGGAGAAAGGCTTAAAGAAAGGAGAAAAGGTATTGCTTAGCCTACCGGAAAACCCTGAGAAATATTCGTTGTCCGGGGAGGATTTAATTCCTGTTATAAGGGAAAGGGGAAGACAGAAACGATTGGAAGAGGAGAACAGAAAGAAGGAAGAAAAAACGAAGATGGATGTCCGTAAGAAGATGCGACAGAGGACGCCCGGGCAATTTTCGTTTAAGAAAAAACAATCCTCATCAAGGGGTAATGTCAAAGCTGTTCAGAAAAAAGATAAATAATCAGGGATCTTTGATATGCGAAGATATTTTTATGATATAGTAATTGCCCTTGAGTCTCTGGCGGCCAACAGACTGAAATCAATACTGACTGCATTAGGTATAATATTTGGTGTGGCGGCGGTTATCAGCATGCTTGCCATTGGAAAAGGGGCCAAACAGGAAATTCTTGAGCAGATAAAAATGGTGGGTGTGAATAATATTATTGTCACTCCTATTGTGCAGGATGAAGCCAACTCGGGGGAGGAAGATAATAATAGCGAAGGGAAAACACAAAAAAAGAAGTTTTCCCCGGGACTTACACTACTGGATGCAGAATCTGTCAAAGAAGTGCTTCCGTCAGTTAAGCGGATTAGTCCCGAAATCTCTCTCAATTCTTTTGTTTTACAAAATGGAAGAAGATCTCCTGCAAAAATTGTGGGAGTTTCCAGGGATTTTTTTGGTATTTATAATCTGAATCTTGTCAGCGGGGCTCCTTTTAATCATTATCAGGAAGATCACGGATTACCTGTTTGTATTATCGGTAATAATATCCGGTCTAACTTTTTTAGTCATGTGAACCCCATTGGTCAATATATTAAATTTGGAAATGTGTGGCTTCGGATCATAGGGGTGTTACGTAAAACAGATGTTAACTTATCTGCTTTTCAGAACAAAGGGGTGAATGTATATAATGATAATATTTATGTTCCGGTAAAGACAATGCTCATGCGTTTTGAGAACAGGGCCTTGATAAATACCAAAATGATGCAGGGGGCAATAAAGATTTTTGGCTATGGGAGGATTTCCATACGTAGCTCTTCTCCCAATCAGAATACAAGTGCTAATTACAATCAACTGGACCGGATCGTTGTGCAGGTGAAGGAAAGTGAGCAGCTTCCCTCTACAACAGCGGCTTTAAGCCGGATGTTTATTAGGAGGCATTTGGGTGTGAAAGATTTTGAGATCACGGTTCCTGAATTATTACTGAAGCAGCAGCAGCGTACCAAAGACATCTTTAACGTTGTGCTTGGGGCCATTGCCAGTATTTCACTAATTGTAGGAGGCATTGGAATCATGAATATTATGTTTGCCAGTGTTATGGAGCGTATCAAGGAAATTGGCACCCGGATGGCTATAGGTGCAAAGAAAAAAGATATTATTATTCAGTTCCTGGCTGAGGCTATTCTCATTAGTGTCTCCGGTGGTCTGATTGGCATCCTGCTGGGTATTTTCCTGGCAAAAGCCATCCATCAGGTTGCCGGAGTACTGACCATTGTCAGCCCGGGTGCAGTATTGGTCGCATTTACTGTTTCGGCAGCAGTGGGTGTAATTTTTGGATATTCTCCTGCCAAGAGAGCATCCGAAAAAGATCCTATTGAGTCGCTTAGATATGAGTAAAGTATTACTAATTAAAAAAGTTTAAAATGAGACCAGGTACTCGCTTAATACATATTTTTATTATTGTTTTTTTTCTTCTGGGGGCTGTCTTTGCCAAAGCACAGGATACCATCATGCATCTTACACTCAATCAGGTTATCAGGCTGGCCCAGGAACAATCTCCCCAGGCGATTCTTGCAAAACATCAATTCCGGGCCAGTTACTGGTCTTTCAGAACATATAAAGCTAAATATCTGCCTGCCTTGAGCATGAATGCTACCGTTCCGAATTTTATCCGTGTCTTTGAGCGGGAATATGATTTTAATACAGGACAGGAATACTATGTCAGGAAAAACAGGAACAACTCTACCGTTGGTTTATCCCTTACCCAAAACATCGGGTGGACGGGTGGCACGGTTTTTATTAACTCTGATCTGACCCGGTTTGATGAGTTTGGCTCTAACACTTCTACACAATATATTACTTCACCCATAGGTGTCGGTTTTAGTCAGCCTATATTTAATTACAATCCACTGAAATGGGAGAAAAAGATTGAGCCGATAAAATATGAGGAAGCAAAAAAATCCTATTTAGATGCCATGGAGGCTGTAAATATGCGGGCGGTTAGTTTTTTTTTCAATTTGGCACTTGCTCAAATGAACATGGAGATTGCAAAAATGAACTATTCCAACTCTGATACGCTGTACCGAATTGCACAAGGTCGTTATAATATCGGGACCATAGCAGAGGATGACCTGTTACAGATGCAGTTGCGGTTTTTAAATGCAGGCACAGCATTGAATCAGGCAGGTATAGACTTACAGATCAGGGAGTTTCAATTGCGATCCTTTCTGGGATTTAATGAGACGGTCAAGATTAACCTGACGGTTCCAAATAAAATACCAAAACTTACGGTTGGAGTGTCTAAGGCTTTGGCACTGGCTGAGAAAAATAATCCTGATATTTTAGATTATCAGCGTCAGTTGCTGGAGGCACAGCGGAATGTGGCTCGGGCGAGGCTGCAAAAGGGACTTAATGCCAATTTGTTCGCCTCCTTTGGATATACTCAACGGGCCGGGAATCTGCCTGGGGCATACCGTAACCCATTGGATCAGCAACAGATCCGTTTGGGATTTACTTTACCAATACTGGACTGGGGCCTTGGGCGTGGAAATTACAAACTGGCTCAGTCAAACCAGGAGGTAGTCAGGACCAATGTCAGGCAATCGCAGATTGATTTTGAGCAGGAGGTGATTCTTAATGTTGCCCAGTTTAATCTTCAGGATGATCAGGTAGCCATTGCTGCAAAAGCAGATACTATTGCACGGAAGAGGTATGAGGTAACCAAACAGCGTTTTCTCATCGGGAAAATCAGTGTTCTTGACCTGAACGTGGCAGACTCTGAGAAAGACGTGGCAAGACGGGGATATATCAGTGCATTGCGGCAATACTGGAATTATTTCTACAGTTTACGCAAGCTCACCTTGCATGATTTCCTGAAACAAACAGATTTATCAGCCGATTTTGCAAAGCTTACAGAGTAAAAATATTTTTTTAGTTGCTTAGGTATCCTTTTCTTTTTGTACAATGTTTTTTATGTTCTTCTGCTTTGATACAAAAGAAGAATGTAACTATTTTCTAAAAAAAAAATCCTATCTTTGCCCGACATTTTTAAAAAAGAAAGAAACATAATAATAAGCTAAAAAATGCAAAATAAAGGGGCTATACTTACTTTAGCTATTACACTGGCAGTAGTAAGTATTTATCAACTATCTTTTACCGCTGTAACTTATAAGGTCAAGAAGGATGCTAAGGTATATGCACAAGGGGATTTGAATAAAGAATTCCGGTATCTGGATTCCATTGCGGAACTGCCCAAGGATAAATGGAGTTATTTGGGAAATACATTCAAAGAATGTCAACAGAAAGAGCTGAATCTGGGTCTTGACCTGAAAGGTGGAATGAACGTAGTTCTGGAAGTGTCTGTTCCGGATATTATCAAGGCCTTGTCAAATTATAGCAGGGATACTACTTTTTTGCGGGCCATTGGACTAGCTAAAGAATACCAGAAGTCCAGTCAGGAAGATTTTGTTACCCTGTTCGGTAAAGCTTTTGAAGATATTGCTCCGGGGGCACGGCTGGCAGCCATTTTTAATACTGTTGAGTTAAAAGATAAAATTGATTATAATTCAACCAATGAAGATGTGTTAAAAGTACTTCACGCTGAAGTGCAGGATGCCATTGACAATTCCTATAACATTTTAACCAACCGAATTGACCGTTTTGGTGTGGTACAGCCCTCTATTCAGAAACTTTCCACACAAGGACGGATCATGGTTGAGCTTCCCGGCGTGAAAGACCCGACAAGGGTGAGAAAGTTACTTCAGGAAACTGCCGATCTCGAGTTCTGGGAGACCTATGAAAATTCCGAAGTTGGTCCTTATTTGATGCAAGCCAACCAGCGGTTAAAGGAAATCCTTCAATCTACCCAAAAGAAAGATACAATTTCTTCAAAAACTACCACTTCAACATTAGGAAAGAAAGAACAAACTCCTGCTATAAATAAAACAGCCAAAGCAGGAAATGATACGACTACTACCGCCGATTCATTGATAAAACTGATTGAATCAGATACAACAAATAAAGCGAAAACGTCTCAATCTCTGGATCAATTTAAAAACGAGAATCCTTTATTTGCTGTCTTGATACCGAACACATCACGCGATGGGAAATATGTACCGGGATCGGTTGTGGGATACGCTCATGTCAGGGATACAGCTATTGTCAACAAGTATCTGCATATGAATCAGATACGATCAATATTTCCAAGGAATTTGCGCTTTTACTGGCATTTTAAAGCTTATAAATATGATCCTCAGCAAACTTTATTTGAGCTGCATACCATCAAAGTCACTACACGTGACGGCCGGCCGCCGCTGACAGGAGAAGTAATTACTTCGGCAAGAGAAGAGTTCAGTCAAAATACGGGAGAAGCCAAGGTGACTATGTCTATGAATGCCGAAGGATCCAAAATATGGGCCCGTCTGACGCGG
The DNA here is from genome assembly GCA_964383915.1 of uncultured Rikenellaceae bacterium. Classification (GTDB taxonomy): domain Bacteria; phylum Bacteroidota; class Bacteroidia; order Bacteroidales; family VadinHA17; genus DRPN01. The sequence goes on along the minus strand of CAYLJE010000010.1, from coordinate 19,534 downwards.
GAAAATGTAGGACGTTGTATTGCTATTGTACTGGATAATTATGTATATTCCGCCCCAAGGGTGAACTCGGAAATCAAAGGAGGTAATTCTGAAATTACCGGCGATTTTACCATTGATGAAGCCAAAGACCTGGCTAATATGTTAAAGTCAGGGAAAATGCCGGCCCCTGCAAAAATCATTCAGGAGGCAGTGGTTGGTCCAACCTTGGGGAAAGAGGCTATCAATGCAGGATTAAATTCTTTTGTGATTGCTTTTCTGCTGGTGCTTATTTACATGGTCTTTTACTATAGTGCAAATGGCGGGTTGGTTGCCGACCTTGCTCTTTTTCTGAATGTATTCTTTATCCTCGGAGTCCTGGCATCTTTGGGTGCTGTGCTGACCTTGCCGGGTATCGCCGGTATCGTTCTGACAGTAGGGACGTCTGTAGATGCCAATGTGCTGATATATGAACGAATTAAGGAAGAACTCAGGAGTGGTAAAGGGATTAAAAAAGCAATCTCCGAGGGATATAGGAATGCTTATTCGGCTATTATTGATGCCAATGTAACTACCTTCCTTACAGGAGTTATACTTTATATTTTCGGTTCTGGCCCAATCCGTGGTTTTGCAACTACCCTGGTTATCGGTATCCTGACTTCCCTTTTTGCAGCTATCTTTATTACAAGACTTGTCTTTGAAAGAGCCCTGAAAAAAAATAATAAGCTTTCTTTTGTTACCAGGTTTACGAAGACAGCATTTACAAACCTGAATTTTAAATATATAGAAAAACGTAAACTGGCTTATTTAATTTCAGGAACCGTCATCGTTATTTCCATTGTGTCCTTGTTTACCAGGGGATTGAGTCCGGGAATTGACTTTACCGGAGGAAGGACTTATGTTGTCAGGTTTAAAAAACCCTATCCTACCCAGGATATTCAAAAGCAGCTAACTACTGTTTTTGGTAAAGCTCCCGAAGTAAAAGTTTATGGAAATGTTGATCAGATGAGGATTACTACCCAATACATGATTGATAATCCTTCTGCCGATGACCAGGTGGATTCGACACTGTATGAAGGATTAAAACCCTTCCTGGGAGATCAGGTGGATTTTAAAACTTTTAATACAAAATTTAAACAAAGTTCCCAGACCGTTGGGCCTACCATTGCTTATGATATTAAAGTTCAGGCAATGTGGGCTGTATTTCTCGCGTTGATAATCATCTTCCTGTATATCATGCTGAGATTCAGGAACTGGAGATTTGGTTTTGGGGCTGTAGGAGCATTGATTCATGACTCGTTAATTGTGATCGGCATGTTTTCCCTATTCTACGGGAAATTGCCTTTCTCAATGGAAATTGGCCAGTCCTTTATTGCAGCCATCCTGACAGTGATTGGATATTCTGTAAATGACACTGTGGTTGTCTTTGACCGGATCCGGGAATACCTGAGATTGTATCCAAAACGTTCCAAGGAGGAAGTCCTTGACAGTGCCATTAACAGCACTATCAGTCGAACCATCAATACTTCATTAAGTACATTTATTGTACTGCTGGTAGTATTTATCTTTGGTGGAGAAGTAATCCGCGGGTTTATCTTTGCTATGCTGATTGGAGTGTTCGTAGGTACTTATTCATCAGTCTTTGTTGCCACACCGATTGTTTATGACACGCTGAAGAAAGAAGTCCCCGAACAGGTACAAAAGTTTAAAGGGAGGAAGAAAAAGCTTAAAAAATAATTTAACAGCCCTGGTCATAGGATCAGGGCTGTATTTTTTAGAAAAATTTATTTTATCTTCTGGAAAACATAACATTTTCTTATATCTTTATTAATTTCGTATGTTATTGAAAGCGGAGGGAGTGATGAATACTTTACTTTTTATCAGTGGTCAGGAAATTGTTATTGTTTTCGTTGTGGTCTTGCTACTTTTTGGTGCAAATAAAATTCCGGAAGTGGCCAGGGGGCTGGGGAAAGGGATGCGTGAATTCAGAAAAGCTACCGATGACATAAAAAAGGAAATCAACGACAATGCCAAGGATATTATTGATGATGTTGATGATATGAAAGATAATCTGACTAACATCAAATAATGATAATCTCCGGAATATCTATTTACCCGTTTCCTGCGGGTACTGTCGGGTATTATCTTTATTTTTTTTCAGGTTTTGTGCTGTTATGGCTTAGTGGGGATTACCTTGTCAGGAGCGGTGTCTCTCTGGGAAAAAGTTTTCGGCTTTCTCCTATCGTGATTGGAATTACTGTAATATCAATGGGGACATCCGCCCCCGAGCTGTTGGTTAGCCTTAAAGCTGCTGTTTCCGGCCATCCGGATATTTCTGTTGGGAATGTGGTGGGATCGAATATTACCAATATCGGGCTGGTACTGGGGATAACGAGTATTCTGATTCCTTTGACTGTCAGAAAACATACGGTAAAAATTGATGGTCCCATCATGGTTGCCGCTACTTTGTTGTTTATTCTTTTTGCCCGGACAGGAAAAACCATTTCACGGGGGGAAGGATTATTGATGCTTTTCCTGATCTCCATATATATTTTATGGTTGGTGAGGAAATCAAGAAAGGAGATGTTTGCTTCTCGCCTTCTCGCAGAGAAAGGAGAATTTTCCTGGTGGGGAGCACTGTTGCTGGTGATGGGTACCTCAGTAGGCCTGGTCTTGGGGGCTGATTGGATTGTGGTAGGAGCATCAGGATTTGCACATAATCTGGGTATCAGTGAAAGGGTTATTTCATTAAGCATGGTTGCCCTGGGTACCAGCCTTCCCGAATTAACAGCGTCGGTAGCTGCTGCTTTGAAGAAACAATCTGATATATCCATTGGAAACATTATTGGTTCGAATCTTTTTAATTTGTTCGGTATCCTCGGTCTGACGGCCCTTGTTCATCCGTTCAAAGTAAATCCTGAGATCTTGCATTTTGATGTTTGGGTTATGTTATTTATTTCTGTATTATTGCTATTGCTGGTTATGAAGATATTTGGCATGCGTTTAACCCGCTGGAAAGGAATCATCCTGCTTTCATTGTATTGTGGATATTTGTTTTGGATATATAATTCGATGAACAGTGTAATAAAATAATTTGAATATTTTTGAATATCATTGAGGAAAACTTTCTTAAACATGATCATTACCACAGGAATTACAAAATCATATGGATCATTAAAGGTGTTGAAAGGAATAGACTTCCAGGTGGATGCAGGCGAGATTATTTCTATTTTCGGAGCATCAGGGGCGGGGAAAACCACCTTTCTACAGATTCTGGGAACCCTGGATGTCCCTGATGGAGGAGAAGTGTTTTACGACGACGTCAATGTCAGAACGTTAAAAGAGAAACAGTTATCACGCTTCAGAAACAAACATATCGGGTTTGTTTTTCAGTTTCATCACTTGTTGCCGGAGTTTACTGCCCTTGAGAATGTATGTATCCCTGCTTTTATTGCAGGAATATCTAAGAAAGAGGCGGAGCAGCAAGCCTTGCAGTTATTACAGGATCTGCACCTGAGTGAACGGATAGACCATAAACCTGCAGAGCTGTCCGGAGGAGAACAACAGCGTGTTGCAGTGGCGCGGGCTTTGATTAATAAACCAGAGGTACTACTGGCAGATGAACCATCCGGGAATCTTGATTCAAAAAATAAAAAGGAGCTTCATGAACTTTTATTGAAAATTCATGAAGAAAAAAAACAAACCATTGTGATCGTTACCCATGACAAGGACCTCTCTGCTATTGCTCATCGGAAGTTATTGATGAAAGACGGAAAACTTTTTGCTGCCTGGTGATTTAATAGTGGAACCCCCGTCCAGGTCTTAACAGAGTGATCCGGTTTGGTTTGCTAACTATTTAATTCGATGTCTGATTCTCTTTTTTATTTCAAACAGTTTTCCCTTCATCAGGAGAAATCTCTGATGAAAATAACTACCGACGGGGTATTACTTGGAGCCTGGGCTAATTGTACCGGCGTCAGTAGCATACTGGATGTAGGAGCGGGGACAGGACTGATTACCTTGATGCTGGCTCAGCGAAGTGATGCCAGCGTGGTGGCTATTGAGCCGGATCCGGCATCCTTTCAGGAACTTTCCGTGAATATTTCAGAATCACCCTGGGCCGGAAGAATAGGACATTTTCCCGCAACTTTTCAGAATTTTCTACAAGATCACATAAAGACAGGATTATCAGGATTTGATCTGATTGTATCAAATCCTCCTTATTTTACACAGAATAAACTCCCCGATGATCTGAAGAAAGCCACGGCAAGACACACTTTGACACTTTCTTACAAAGATTTACTGTCAGGTGTTTATCATCTACTCAACGCGGATGGTCGTTTTTGTGTGATTCAGCCTGCCCGGAACATGTCATTTTTTATCTCTCTGGCTGCTGAATACCATATGTATTGCAACCGAATCGTAAAGGTCCGTCCGCGTGAAGGTAAAAAAGTGAGCCGTGTCCTTCTTGAATTTGGTAAAACAAAAGTGCCACTGAAGACTGATTTTCTGGTCATACACAATGGCATAGGTTATTCGGATGAGTATAGATCGCTAACGCAAGCTTTTTATATTCATGTTTAAAGATCATATATTTCATTTTCCGGCAAGCCGGATTCTTCCGAGAAAGAGATACCTGTTTTTTCGAGCTCTTTCAGGACGGGTTGATATATCTCAGGTATTACAGGCCGGTAAACCCCATGTACGTTAATTTTTCCTTCTGTGATTAGTTTGACGGCAATGGCTGCAGGCAACGCTACTGTACGGGCGACAGCAGTGTTGGTCTGCAGGGTGCCAAAATCCAGCATCCTGGCATGGATCACCTCGCGTTTTCCGCCCGGATACTCGGCCAGGAAAGAATGCTGCATGGCAATCATATCCCGTTCGTGTGGTTGCAACATCATCTTACTGATCATCAGGTCAGAAATAACCTCAAAAGGAGAATCCTCATCTCTCCCGACGTTCTGGTCGTCAAATAGTCCAAGCCAGGTCAAGGCATCCAGAACAAAATGATCTTCCGGAAGATGAAGATAAATCGCAGTCTTTTCCCGGATATGGTCTGCCTCTTTTTCCCCTATCAGAGAAGCGGTCATCCCTGCGTAGCTTTTCCCTTTCAGATCTATTTTATCATAACTGATCAAATGCATCTGCTTCATAGCATCCATGATTTCACACCATCCCGGATATCGCAGGGTGCCACGGAAAATGGTCTCTACTTCCGGGATATTATAAATGTCAATGTATTGTATGGAATCACGGTTGGGATATACATCCAGCTTGCCGACATCCGGGAAATTAATAGAAAATGTCTCTTTGAACAAATCTTGGGTGGGGATGTATTTTTCATGACCTCCAACGAGGAACCTGCCCTCATTGTTGCCAGCCATAACAACGCCTTTCGGACTCCAGGAAAATTTATAGTGAAAGGGATTATCAGCTGATTCCGGAGCGGGTAAAGCACCGGTCAGAGAGAAAAATTTGAGAACTTTTCCTCCTTTGTGATGTATGTGATGTATGATCTGCATGGCAGACATATGGTCAATGCCGGGATCCACTCCTATTTCATTCAGGAAAAGCAGGCCTGCTGCTTTGACTTGCTGGTCCAAAGCTTCCATCTCAGGTTTGACATAAGAGGTGGTCACCATGTTCTTCCCATGCTTCAAACAACTATTAGCAACCATTACATGGTGAGCATAAGGCAGCAGACTTACGGTCAGGTCGTGTGTGCTAACCAGCTTATCCAGGGTTGCCGTGTCATCAGTGATCCAGGCAACAGCACTGCCATTGGGATGATCACCAATCAGGCGATCAGCCTTGGCTTTTGTCCGTGTGGCAATGGTCACGTAAAAACTGTGGTCAAAAAGATATTCTACCATGGGTTTTACAACCATGCCAGCTCCGAGAATAAGAATTTTTTTCATTGATTTCAGGTTTTATTGATCAAACAAATATATATCTTCCGTTATGAGATAAAAATATCTAATGTGTCTTTTAAAAAGTTTAACATATGTTATGGAACAGTATAAAAGTGTTTGAAAAAAATCATAATTAATACAGGATTTGTTTTTTCTGCTTAGGTAATAATTTTAAATTTGTTGGAACCTTTTTCTTACGAAGGATATGGCGGCAAAGCGCTCAGACATAGTTGAAACTCCTTTAATGAAGCAGTATAACCGGATGAAAGCTCAGCACCCGGATGCTGTTTTATTATTCAGGGTTGGGGATTTTTATGAGACATTTGGTGAAGATGCTATAAAAGCCTCCGGCATTTTAGGAATCACGTTGACCCGCAGGGCGAATGGTTCTGCCTCTTATGTTGAGCTGGCAGGATTTCCTTATCATGCGCTGGATACATACCTGCCTAAGTTGGTGCGTGCGGGCCAAAGGGTTGCTATTTGTGAGCAGCTTGAAGATCCCAAACTGACCAAAAAGATTGTAAAACGAGGCATTACGGAGTTGGTGACTCCCGGAGTCTCTCTGAATGACAATGTTCTTGAACGCAGGGAAAATAACTTCCTGGCTGCTGTTCATCCGGATAAAACAATTATCGGTGTTGCTTTTCTGGATATTTCCACAGGGGAATTTCTGGCTGCTGAAGGTTCTGCTGAATATATAGACAAACTGTTGAATAATTTCCAGCCTAAAGAAGTACTGGTGGAGAAAAGCAAGAAGGAGCTGTTCCGGCAATATTTCAGCGGGAAATATTATCTGACCAAACTGGACGATTGGGTGTTTTCTGAAGAGAGCACCACTGACAGATTGCTGAAACATTTTGAGACAGCCTCATTGAAAGGATTTGGTATTCAGGGATTACGTTATGGATCTGTAGCTGCCGGAGCTATTCTGCAGTATCTGGATATGACTCAGCACGATAAACTGAAACATATCTCTTCCCTCTCCAGGATTGAAGAAGATCATTATGTATGGCTGGATAAGTTCACTATACGCAACCTGGAAATATTTCACTCTTTATACGAAAATGCTGGAACGCTCATCGACACCATTGACCGGACTGTGTCGCCTATGGGGGCCAGGTTGTTGAAACGTTGGGTCGCTTTGCCACTGAAGGAAATCAAACCGTTGAAACGAAGACAGAACATCGTGAATTTTATTCTGAAAAATGAGGCTTTTAATGATTTACTCGGGGATGAGATTAAACACATAGGGGATATGGAAAGGTTGATATCCAAGATGGCTGTAGGAAAGATAAATCCCAGGGAAGTGCAGCAAATTAAAAATGCCCTGATTTCTATCGGAGAGATACGTGGGGCTTGTCTGGATGCCGGGAATAAAGATATGAAGGATATCGGGGAAAATTTGGATCTATGTACTACTGCCAGGGAAAAGATACAGGAAGAAATTACTGCTGATCCTCCGTTACAAGTGAGTAAAGGTTGGGTGATCGCTGAAGGAGTTTCCCCTGATCTGGATGAACTAAGGGGGATGCTCTATTCCGGGAAAGACTATCTGTCAAAACTTCAGGAACGGGAGATCGAACATACCGGAATCCCCTCCTTGAAAGTTGGCTTTAACAATGTATTTGGTTATTATATTGAGGTTAGAAATACCCATAAAGAGAAAGTGCCGGAAGAGTGGATCCGTAAACAAACCCTGGTAAGTGCAGAACGGTATATCACTGAGGAGCTGAAAGAATATGAGAACAAAATTCTGGGAGCGGAAGAGAAAATACTGGAACTTGAAACACGTTTGTTCAATGATTTGATAAATAGTCTTTTACCATTTATTATCCCTTTTCAAAAAGATGCAGCGATTATTGCTGAGTTGGATTGTCTGCATTCACTGGCAGTTGTTGCCCGGGAAAACAATTATATTAAACCCCAACTGGATGAATCCGATGTGATTGATATCCGGGGTGGCAGGCATCCTGTGATAGAAAAGCAGTTACCGGTAGATGAGAAATATGTTCCCAATGATGTATATCTGGATAATAAAAAGCAGCAGATCATCATTCTGACCGGACCGAATATGTCCGGTAAATCTGCGTTACTGAGACAGACAGCCCTGATTGTCCTGTTGGCCCAGATAGGAGGATATGTCCCGGCAAGCTCAGCCAACATAGGTCTGGTAGATAAGATTTTTACCAGGGTGGGAGCTTCCGATAATATATCATTGGGAGAATCCACATTCATGGTTGAGATGCAGGAGGCTGCCAGTATTCTGAATAATCTTTCTTCCCGCAGTCTGGTTTTACTGGATGAGATCGGCCGGGGGACCAGCACCTATGATGGGATATCCATTGCCTGGGCTATGGTGGAATATATACACGAACATCCGTTTGCCCGGACGAAGACATTGTTTGCAACCCATTATCACGAGCTTAATGAGATGGAGAAATCTTTCGAAAGGATAAAAAATTATAATGTATCCATCCGGGAGATGAATGATAAAGTGATCTTTTTACGTAAACTGAAAAGAGGAGGGAGTGAGCATAGTTTTGGGATTCATGTTGCCCGGATGGCGGGTATGCCTAAAAGCGTTGTCTCAAGAGCCAATGAGATCCTGAAAGAACTGGAGAAATCCCAGGAAGCACAAACGCTTGTCCGTCCTATCGGAGATCTGGCTGAAAACAGAGAAGGTTTCCAGTTAAGTATTTTTCAGCTGGATGATCCGGTGTTGAAACAGATCAGGGATGAACTCATTGATCTTGACATCAATAATCTGACGCCGGTACAAGCACTTAATAAACTGAATGATATAAAAAAGCTTCTGAAGCAGTAAGACGGGAAAAACACAGGCAATTTCTTTTTTGTATTCGATAAAATATTTTACTTTTGCAAGCACTGCGGAAATAGCTCAGTTGGTAGAGCACGACCTTGCCAAGGTCGAGGCCGCGGGTTCAAGTCCCGTTTTCCGCTCAACAAAAAAACCGTTAACAGCGGTTTTTTTGTTGAGCGGAAAAATTATTCTATTTTTGCACGGATAGTAATCAAGGCGAAGAATAAAGTTTTTTATAGCGTTTAAAGAATGAGTAGTTATTTGAAATAAAATAATGCCCGGGTGGCGGAATTGGTAGACGCGCTGGACTTAAAATCCAGTGGTCATTTGACCGTGCGGGTTCAAGTCCCGCTCCGGGTACAAGACTTTGCAGTGAGCAATGGGATACTATGTATATGTATTGGAAAGTGCGTATGATGGGACTCATTATAAGGGTCAGGCTAGAAATTTAGAGATAAGACTGAAAGAGCACAATCGGGGGAAAGTAAAATCAACAAAAGGACACAGGCCGTGGAAGCTTATCTATTATGAGGAGTTTACTACTCGTAAAGAAGCCATTGTGCGGGAGCGTTATTTTAAGACGGCAGCCGGTCGGAGATATCTAAAGAAATCAATAACGGGAAGTTTATTTATCACCTCTTTTGTACCAGGAAGTTAAGCGTTTGTCACGGAATATCAAAGAATATCGGAGATACATCCATATCTCTTTCGTTCCGCTCATTTCTGTGTAATTATTGATCTGCTGTGGCTTTCCCCAACTATCCATTACCATGGATGGACTCATCCCTTTCCAGATTTTATGTACAGCAATCTTCTCTCCTATATTCTGACCATATTTGGAGATTATTTTATGATAGCGGTCGGCTCCTGTATTATTCCGGATTATTTCTCTATCTGTTGCCGGTTGATTAAATTCTTTAAGGACAGATGCATAGTTCTCAACTTTCTTTTGAAAAATATATCCATCAATGCCGTGAAAATGTACGGCGAAATATTCATTTTCCGGTTTCAGTATCTGAACCATGGAATCAGCCGGGATATACAGGACAACAGAACTCGAGTTCTCCATGTCACTAAACAATCTTGTTGTTTCCTTCACTTTTCCCGGAATATAATATATCGTGTCATTTTGTTGGGATGGCATATTATTTGATGTCACTTCCGTTGAAAATGAAAAAACAGAGGTGAACAGACCAAAGAAAAAAAATGTAAGCATTTTCATTATGGTAAGTTTATAAAAAAGAAGTTCAAATATTATGCCATAAAATAAACAAAATGAAAAGAAAAACAGACTTCTTTTTTGAAGATAGTTTTATATTTAAAGCAGAATATGTAACTTTAAAAAAAATAACAGATGGAAAAAGATAATGTTAAAGAATTCGAAACATCAGAAAACCTTCAAAATTCTGTTTTGAAGATTATGTATGTCATGAAACAAAAATACAGTAATTATCCGGAGTATAAAACCATTATGATGAACTTGACAACGGTATCCAAGGAGTTAAACTCTATACGGATCAAGGAAATTACGGGAGAGTTGGAAGGGACGAATATAACGGAATAATGAACCAATTAAGTTGAGGAAAGAGGGAGCGGGAAGGAGTTTCCTGTTTTTATTCGTGGAAATCATATTTTAAAAACGAAGTGAATTGAAATATGTAAGTTGAATCCCGATAGCGCAGCATATCGGGAAGATTGAAGCGTATCGGGATAAATGAGTTTAATCCAAATTCCGCAACAGAAAACCCAAAGTGCTTTCTATTGCGGAACGACAAAGGATTTCATTTCTTCCGCATCAACATCAATCCGTCTCTGAAAGGCAGGATAACCTGTTCTACCCGTGGATCATTTTTAACCGTTGTATTAAAAGCATGGATGCCGGCAGTATCAGCATCCATTTCTTTTGGGGGATCAACCACTTTCCCATCCCACAGTACATTGTCAGCCAGGAGGAAACCTCCCGGCTTAACTTTTTCAATGATTTGTTCAAAATAGGGCAGGTATTCGGTTTTTTCAGCATCAATAAAAACCAGATCGAAGGATTCTTTAAGCATGGGAATGATCTGCAGGGCATTTCCGATGATCAATTCTGTTTTATCCGAGACCTGTGCTTTCTTAAAAAATTCAAGAATCAGTACGCGGAGCTCATCATTGGCCTCTATGGTAATCAGTTTCCCGTTCTCTTTGAGCCCCCGGGCAAGGCAGATAGCAGAGTAGCCGGTAAAGGTACCTACCTCGAGGATACGTTGCGGAGAGATCATCCGGCTGATAAACTCAAGAAACTTTCCCTGCAAAGCCCCGGAAATCATCTGGGGGTTCACCGTTTCCCACCGGGTGCGTCGGTGTAGTTCTTCTAATACCGGATCTTCAGCGGTACTAAAAGTTGCAACATAATTTTTCAGATTCTGAGCCAAAGAGAGCATGATCAATAAAAGATAAGGGTGGACATATTGGCAGGGTCCAGTATCTCGCTAGCAATACTATAAATATCTGCCTCAGTCAGATCCTCAATAGCTTTTAACAGGTCTTTCATTACATAGGTTTTATTAAAAACAAGAAGATTTTTCCCCATGTTTGCCAGCATGTTTTCCGGGTTTTCCGCTGAGCGGATCAGTTGCCCGGACAATTGTTTTTTTGCTCGTTTGAGTTGAAGGGGTCCCAAAGGTTTTTCGCGCAATTTTATTAACTCATTCATTGTCAGCCTGATACTCTTATTGAGGTCTTTGCGGTCGGTGCCAAAATAGATGGAAAAGACTCCGGTGTCCATATATGGATTATAGGAAGACTCAACGGAATACGCCAAGCCCCTTTTTTCACGAAGGGTGAGATTGAGTCTGGAGTTTAGGCCTTGTCCTCCCAGAATGTTGTTTAGCAGATAAAGGCCGGTACGTTTGTCATCGGTGATTTTATATCCGGCCGTCCCGATGATGCAGTGACTTTGGTAGGTGTTTTTTTTTATAGTTTGTTCCTTTCTGACATAGCCGGTTGTGGCTTTTCGCGGGTGCTTTCGTAGTTTGTCTGGCATGCCTGAGAAATATTTTTCAAAAAGATGTTTTACTTTTTTTGGAGGGATATTTCCTGCAGAACAGAAAACCATATCTTCTGTAGTATAATTGTTTTCAACGAACTGCAGCACTTTCTCACGGGTAATATCTTTTACATCTTCCGGTTTCCCCAGGATGAACCGTCCCAGGGGCTGCCCGGGGAAGATCATATTCTCGAATTCATCGTAGATCAGTTCTCCCGGGCTGTCCAGATATGAATTGATCTCTTCCAGCACTACCTCTTTTTCCCGTTTGATTTCATTATCGGGGAAAATGGAGTGAAATGCTATATCAGAGAGCAGTTCCACGGCCCGTTCATAGTCTTCTTTCAAAAAAGAAGCATACAGGAAAGTCTCTTCTTTGGTTGTATAGGCGTTTATTTCTCCCCCCACATTTTCCAGCCGGCTGAGGATGTGGTATGCTTTCCTCTTGTGTGTCCCTTTGAATAGAACATGTTCAATGAAATGAGCCATCCCCGTTTGATCTTCCTGTTCATCCCTGGACCCTGTATTAAACAGTATTCCACAATAGGCTATCCCGGAAGATAACGGCGCATGGATCAGGCGTATGCCGTTCTTTAATCTATATTGTATATATTCCATTGAATGATAAATAGGACAGTACAAAATTAGTAAAACTTACTGTATAAGAAATCATTTCATGGGGAAAGGTGTCAAAGACTTTTCTTTTCATTCCGGAATTACAATGTTTCATTTGGTTCAATGGGGTGATTCCTTTTTTCGGGGCCTGCACCATCAGAAAAAATGCCGGTCTCCGACCGTTTATTTTCATTATACCCCCTCCTTCACTAAAAGCGAGCTTTCAAAGTTGTCTGAAAATAAAAATACCGCGATCGCGGTATTTTTTCAGGTGGTGGTGCCACCTGGAATTGAACCAGGGACACCAGGATTTTCAGTCCTGTGCTCTACCAACTGAGCTATGGCACCAATAATAAATAATTGTTTAGGGCTGCAAATATATTAAAAATATTTTTTTCAAAAGTCTTTTATTCGTAAGACTAAACTTTCAGGCTGCTACGGATTTAGTTTCCAAAGTTTATTTTGGAGTTCATACCCGTGATTTTTTTCGAAATTATTATTTATCTGTTTTAAATCCAATAGTATGCTTTAAAAATTTTTTCAATTGTTTGATGACACATAAAACCAACATACAAATAATGTTCGTTTTTTTGCATTGCCTCAGCCATTACCAAATCATAGTCATATAAATCAATCCAATATTTTACTTTTTCATTCATTACATTCCATTTTATTCAAAGGTGTAAAAAACTTTGAAATAATATTTTTTATGTTTTACTATTTGAAAGACGGATAAGCAATTAAACCTGACGGGAGCATTAAATGCGGTTCCATTTTGAGAACGGAGGGATTCGAGCTTGCTCGAAATGCCGGGAGTTCAAAAAGGTTTTAGTTTTATATCCCTTTGAAACGGCAAGTTATAAAAATATTTTATTTTATGAAGGCAATTTGGGTTACTCCCTGCGGTCATGAGACCACTTCGTTAAGTTAGCGCTCCCGTTCGGGCTATACGATGTTCCGTCTTTGGCGGAATTTGGGCGAGTGAAACGAGCCGTATAGCCCGTGTTATATGACCCGAGCGAAGTGAGGGCAAGGAGCGAAGCGACGAAGCGTTCCGCCCAAACCGATCTATCGAATATGTACCTTTTCAACATATCTTTCCATCTCATTTTTTAACATGTTCAATTCATCTGGAGAATACTCTTCTATGTGCTGACAACGGGGTTCATCTAGGATCTTTGATTTTACAAATCTCTGTAGAACATACAACCTTGCTCCATTAATCAATTCTCCCATACTTATAACATCCTCTACACTATGAAATCCTTTAATTAATGTTGTTCTAAACTCATAATCTTTGTTAGAATGAATGATTAGATCGGTGCTTTTTTTGATTTTTTCGGTATCGATTTTTACCCCCACAACGCTCGAGTATTTTTCAAGAGGTGCTTTTATATCCATTGCTACAAAATCTACATATTTTAAAGCTTCTTCCAATTTTTTTGGATTACTACCATTTGAATCTAATTTTACCAAAAAACCCATACTTTTGATTTTTTTAATAAAATCTATTAAATCAGGATGTAAGGTTGGTTCGCCGCCCGTAATTTCAACAGCATCCAATTTATTTTTTCTTTTCTCTAAAAATGAAAGAACCTCTTCTTCTGGAATTGGGGGGGAATATCTCTTTGGATCAACCAATTCTGGGTTATGACAATAAAAACATCTAAAATTGCATCCTTGCGTAAAAATAATAGCACATATTTTTCCAGGATAATCAATCAATGAAACTTTTTGAAAACCGCCAATTTTCATATTTACACCTTAAAAGTTTTTCTTGTTTTAAATTCTTCCTGTTTACCTTTATTCCATTGACTTACAGGTCTTAAATATCCAACAGAGCGGGAATATACTTCTGTTTCAGCTCCACACTTTGGACAAATTGGCTGATTTCCTGGTAAATACCCATGATTTGGGCAAATGCTAAAAGTAGGCGTAAAAGTAAAATATGGAAGATGATAACCTTCGCAAATCTTTCTTACCAGATTTTTTATTACTTCACCGTTTTCCACTCTTTCCCCTGCAAAAATATGCAAAACTGTTCCACCAGTATACTTAGTTTGAATTTCATCCTGCAAATCCAGTGCTTCAAACACATCATCAGTATAATTTACCGGTAGCTGTGTGGAATTTGTATAAAAAGGTTCAGCTCCTTTTTTATATTCTTCTTCATTCGCACAAATTATATCAGGAAATTTTTTCTTATCTTTTAATGCGAGACGGTAAGATGTGCTTTCTGCAGGTGTTGCCTCAAGATTATAATTGTTTCCTGTCTCTTCCTGGAATTCAAGAAGTTTTTTTCTCATGAAGTCCAATACTTTTAATGTGAATTCTCTCGCATCAGGTTCTCCTATATCTTCTCCAAGAAGATTCAAGCATGCTTCATTCATTCCTATAAGTCCAATTGTGGAAAAATGGTTTTTCCAGTATTCCTTAAATCTTCCCTTTATTGCTCTCAGGTAGAATTTTGTATATGGATATAATCCACTTTCTGTAAGTCTCTCTAAAACTTTCCTCTTTATTTCTAAACTGTTCTTTGCCAGAATCATCATCTTTTCCAGTCTTTCCATGAACTCGCTTTCATTCTTAGAAAGATAACCAATTCTCGGCATATTAATTGTAACTACTCCAATAGAGCCTGTTAATGGATTGGCACCAAAGTATCCTCCACCTCTTTTTCCCAGTTGCCTTAAATCCAGTCTCAATCTGCAGCACATGCTTCGGACATCTTCTGGCTTCATATCAGAATTTACGAAGTTTGCAAAGTATGGCAATCCGTATTTTGCAGTAGCATCCCAGAGATAGCCTAATCCATCACTGTCCCAGTTGAAATTTTTTGTTATATTATATGTTGGTATAGGAAAAGTAAATACTCTTCCGCTTGCATCACCTTTTAACATTATTTCCATAAATGCTTTATTTAATAAGTCCATTTCTCTCTGGAAATCTCCGTATACATCATTCTGCATCTTTCCACCAATTATTACTCCCTGGTCTTTGTACACTGGTGAAGGAGTTAAATCCAATGTAATATTTGTATATGGTGTCTGGAAGCCAACTCTTGTAGGGACATTTATATTGAAAATGAATTCTTGTAAAGCTTGCTTAACTTCTTCATAACTTAATTTATCATATCTAATAAAAGGGGCTAAAAGGGTATCAAAATTAGAAAATGCCTGAGCTCCAGCTGCCTCTCCCTGTAAAGTGTAGAAAAAATTCACTACTTGGCCAAGTGCGGTGCGAAAATGCTTTGCAGGTTTGCTCTCTATCTTGCCTGGAACACCTGTGAATCCCTCCAATAGCAAATCTTCAAGGTCCCATCCAACACAGTAAACAGATAGCATTCCTAAATCATGGATATGGAAATCCCCTCTTTCATATGCTTCTCTTATTTCTGGAGGATATATTTTATTTAGCCAGTATACTTTACTTATTTCTGAAAACACATAATTATTCAGTCCTTGTAATGAAAAAGCCATATTGCTGTTCTCATTTACCTGCCAGTCAGTTTTTCCTAAATATTGGTCTACTAAATCAACATTTGCTTTATTTGATATCTCTCTTATCTTGGCATGTTGATCTCTATATATTATATATGCCTTTGCAGCATCGTATTCATTGTTTTCAAAAAGTGTTTTTTCAACACAGTCTTGTGTTTCTTCAACTGTAGAAGCATCTTTACGTTGGTTAAGGTTTAATTTTTTCAATACCTGATCGCAAAGGGACTTAGATTTTTTTTTATCAGGTTTACCTACTGCCCGTAATGCTTTAAAAATGGCAAAGGAGATTTTTTCTGCATCAAATGGCACAAGTTGGCCGTCTCTTTTAATAATAACATGATTTGTTAAAGTTGCATTCTTTTCCATAATAAAAAATTTTTTAATTATTAAAAATGCAACTTTCGGAAGATAGTTAAGGATAGTTTATACCTGTGGTAATCACTCCCTATGCTTTTCACCCGAAAGCTACGGTTAATGATTAGTGGCAGGTCTTCTGGCTTATCTGACCTGTGTTGCCTTCTCATCCATCCTGAAGCGGGACAATGACATATTAACACAGGTTTATATCAGACTTACAGCTGCGGGGACAGCTCCGGAATTTCCTTCATGATAAAAGAGCACCGGATTCCCTATTATTCTGTTTTAAAAACAAATTACCAATAATCAATTGTTAAATTAACAATAAATTAATGTAGATTCATTAATAACATATTAACAAAAGCAGGATAATCATCTTATTAATCACAATAAAATCAAGAGTGTATTATATGTTAATAACTTTTTGGCTAAGAGCTTTCCTTTTAAATCATTTATACAATTTTGACAAAGACAACCCTCAAAATTATCACTAATAAAAGTTAAAATTCTTTCAGGAATTTCTTCATAAAAACACCAACAATTTGTCCTTCCCGTGCAAATAAATGAATTTCCACATCTGGGACAAATTGTCGGCTCATATTTAGCAGTTATGTGTCTTTTCACTTAGAAGTTTATAGCTTTGCTCTTAAGACTAAAGCTGCTTTAACCATATTGAGCAGAGATGGTTTTACCTCTTCCCAATTTCGTGTTTTTAGTCCACAATCCGGGTTTACCCATAGATTTTCAGCAGGTAATAGATTTGATGCTTTTTCTATTAAAGAAACCATTTCTTCTACAGTTGGAATTCGAGGTGAATGAACATCATAAACACCGGGACCAACATCATTAGGATATTTAAAATTGGCAAATGCTTCCATGAGTTCCATTTGTGAACGGGATGTTTCTATTGTGATCACGTCTGCGTCCATATCAGCTATGCTGTCTATTATATCATTAAATTCAGCATAACACATATGGGTGTGGATTTGTGTTTCGTCTTTTACACCCCGATAGCAGATTCTGAATGCCTTTACGGCCCATTCCAGATATTCTTTCCAGTGACTTTTTTTAAGAGGTAGGCCTTCTCGTAACGCAGGTTCGTCTATTTGAATTATCTCAATCCCGTTTTTCTCGAGATCAAGTACTTCATCTCTTATGGCATTTGCTATTTGATATGCAGTTAACATTCTGGGCTGATCATCGCGAACAAATGACCACTGTAACATTGTAACAGGGCCCGTTAATATTCCTTTCATCTTCTTCTTAGTAAGGGATTGAGCAAATTTTGTCCATTTTAGAGTCATCGGTTCTTTTCGGGATACATCGCCGTATATTATAGGTGGTTTTACTCCCCTGGAACCATAACTTTGGACCCATCCATTTTTTGTAAAAGCAAATCCTTCAAGCATCTCACCAAAATATTCAACCATATCGTTTCTTTCAAATTCTCCGTGTACCAATACATCTATTCCGATTTCTTCCTGCCATTTAACGGCATTTTGTATCTCTTTTTTTATAAAAGATTCGTATTCTTTATATGGAATTTCACCTTTTTTAAATGCCCTTCTTTGTTTTCGAACTTCTTGAGTTTGGGGAAAGGAACCAATAGTTGTTGTGGGAAACAAATTAAATTTGAAATGTTCTTTTTGTTTAATCTTTCTTATATGATATGGAGAATCCCTAAATATTTCTTGCTGCATTATCTCATCTACTCTATCTTTAACCTTCTGGTTATGAATAATTTTTGATGATTTCTTTTCCGCATGTAACCTTGAGTTAAGAATCAGTTCTGTAAAAGATGATTCATATTGGTTCTCCTTAGGGTTCATTATTTCTTTTAGTGCTGTAAGCTCATTTAGTTTTTGTTTTGCAAAAGCAAGCCTGTTTTTTATTTCATCTGGAATTGATTTGTTATCTTTCTCCAACTCTAAATCATATGGACAATGCAAAAGGGAACAAGAAGGCGCTATCCATACCCTTTCGCTGCCTATGACTTTAATAGCTTGTTTAATGTGCTTTATTGATTGCTCAAAATCATTTTTCCAAATATTTCTTCCATCAATCAGGCCAAGTGACAAAATCAGTTGCTCGGGGATTTCTGTGAGAATTGATTGCAATTGTTCCGGTGCTCTTATAAGATCAACATGCAAAGCATAAATAGGAAGGTTTAAAGCAATACTTGTATTTGATCCTAAATTAGAGAAATAAGTAGTAAGAATTATCTTTAGATCGGGAAAGTGTTTATTAATTTCCTTATAAGTATAGTTATATAGAGATTGTTCATTAGCATTAACATCGCAAACCAAACAAGGTTCATCAATTTGTATATATTGACATCCCTCTTTGACTAAACTATCGATTATAGACAAATATTCCGGTAAAAGTTTGTTGATTAACTGTAATTTATCAAAGTCTGCTTCCTTTGTTTTGCTTAATTTAAGATATGTAACAGGCCCAATAAGTACAGGTTTAGGTTTTTCAATCCCAAATTCTTTAGCTTCAAGAAACTCTGACACCACCTTTTTGGGATTTGCTTTAAATGATTGATCTTTCTTTACCTCTGGAACAATGTAGTGGTAGTTTGTATCAAACCATTTTGTCATCTCCATTGCCATAACATCGTTTCTTTCATTCTGATACCCCCGGCACATAGCGAAATACAGATCCTTTTCTGATAAAAAATCTTGTAGTTCTTTGTATCTCGTAGGGATTGCACCAAGCATAAAAGTCATATCAAGAACCTGATCGTAGAAAGAAAAATCATTGCAGGGAATAATGTCAATTTCTGCATCTATCTGACTTTTCCAATTTTTCAGACGTTCTTGTTTGCCTGATTCAATTAATTGCTTTTGATTGATTTTACCAGCCCAATAGTTTTCACAGGCTTTTTTCAATTCACGGTTGGCTCCAATACGCGGGAAACCCAAATTTTGTGTAAGCATACTTTAATGTTTTAAAATTTTAACAATATGTATGCTCTCACGAATAAGACAAGTGGGGATATTACATTGAAAATAACCGATACTTGCTTTGTTTCGCGAAAGCAAATATCATTCAAATCGAATAAGACAGGTCTCCTGGCTTGCTCCGCTTTTCAACACCTTCCCATCCCGATTATTCGGGACAGTGGTATCTTGTTGAAAAACCTTACAGAATTTACAGTTGCGCGTCAGCCCATGATTTACACATGGTTCCCTTTTAAACCCTTTTTACAGGGTATCTTATTACAAACTTTTGAATGAACGTGATGCAAATATATATATTTTTTCACTACTGACCGACTAAAATAATAAAAAGAAGGGTACTTCCTTACGGTTTCCCC
>CAYLJE010000009.1:0-41047 GCA_964383915.1 uncultured Rikenellaceae bacterium | reverse complement strand
TGAAGGAAAAAAGATTCGGCTTTGAGCCTGAGATCACTGCCAAAATATCGAGGGTTCCGGGAATCCGAATTTACGAAGTCGGCATCTCTTATTACGGCCGCACATACGAGGAAGGGAAAAAGATCACCTGGAAAGACGGCTTCCGGGCTATCTATTGCATATTCAAGTATAATGTTTTTTCAAGAAAGTAACATAGTCGCAAGGTTATTTCCATAAATATCCCCGCCATTTTTTTGCGACTTTCAGAAACACTTTCCAATAATCCTCCTTATTCATATTTTCCCAATGTAATATAAAATGTCTGTATTGATACTCCATCACCAAATTAAGTCCCACAAAAAGGAATCCTGCCAAAAAGAGTCCGTAGCGCCAGGGTCTTGAAACGGATTGCAGTCCTATTCCGAAAGGGATCATAAAAAAAGCATAATAATCAATCATGGGGCGGGAGCCATAGCTCATGCCATACCACCAGGGATTCCATGAGGAAAGAACATATACGACCAAAAGAAGAAACAGTATAAGAGATACCGCAGCCAATAAGGACCTTTTTCCAAGATACCAGAACCCCGGAAACGACAGCAACAACAAAGGGGTATACACAAACAAGCCTTTTTTATAACTAAATAAAAAAGGAAGAATATGAGGTTTTGCGAAATCAAACGACTCTCCGACATAGGACCATACGATCCAATGTCCACTTTGTATTTTCCACCATCCCATCTGGTAAATAACCACCGGTAACAAAATCAGTATTACAATAAAAAACCTTTTAAAGCTGAGAATTCCCAGCGCCTTTTTCATAGTATGAAAACGCTCGGAAAGAAATGGCACTGCCAGTATAGTCAATGCATTTACCGGCCGGATGGCTGTTAAGATGCCCCATAATAAAAAAGCCAGGTATAAGTCCTTCTTTTCCCCGGAATGCAATACTTTTCGCAAATAGAATAAAAAGCCGGTGATCATGGCAAAAGAATACACGTGCGTATAACTGGCATCAAAAACCATAAAATAGGAAAGGTTCGTTCCGAGTACCAGCATTACAGCTACCACACCTGCGAATTTCCCGGATACACCATATGTTGCCAGTAATTTCAGTAGGAAAAAGAGTCCGAGTCCCAGATAAAAAATAGCAGCAAGGGCTATAGCCCATTGATATAGTATAGAATAGCCATCGGCGTTTCCCTGTATCAGTGATCCTGCATGAGCCAAAAGGAAAAAAGGTATCCAAAGGAGAGACACGCCAGAAAAATATTTATCCACATATCGGTCACCGATTTTCTTCCTGAAATCAGCTACATGTTCCTTACCATAATATTTTTCCTGCATATCCATACTAAATGAGAATTGTGGATCATGATAAATAAACAAGGCAGGCAAATAAGCATAATAGCCTTGTCCGTCACCGGTAATAAATTTTCCGTTATACCCTCCAGCTATTATTGTAAAAAGGAATACTCCCAATATCAAAACAAACCCAATGATACGCTTGCCTGAAAAATAATTTTCTAAGATTCTTGTCATAATCCTGCCATTTCGGTTCTTTTATTCTATTCCGGTTTTTAAGGCTTCCCTATAATCCGGAGGATTAAGTAACTGCTTGTAATTATCCGGCCATTTGTTACTTAAAAAGACTTTCCAGTACAGAGCTTTGGAGGTGCTGTCCCAGTGCAGCAGGGTGATACGGTACTGACGCATCTGAAAAAGATTCAGATAGATAAAAAACAAAAACAAAAGATAAACCGGAATACGGATCCATAATTTCGACCGGGTAATCCGTTCAATAAAGGCTGCCAGTGGTAATACCAGCAAGGCATAGGTCTCTATCAGTGGGCGGGCCCCGAAGCTGCCGCCATACCACCAGCACCACCAACTGAATACCACATACAGGTTTAACAGGAAATATACCAGTATACTCCAAAAAAGGGCGGTGCTCTTTTTATATAACCAGACAAATCCGGCAAGTGATAAAAACATCACCGGCGTATAAACCAGCCATCCTTTCCGGTAGCTGAACAACCCCTCCAGTATATGTGGGTGGCTGAAAAAAAACCGCTCTTCCCCGTAGGAATAAAAAAACCACTTTCCCGTGGAATATTTCCAGTATAGCAATTGTAAGAAAACAGGAACAAGCACCACCCCGGCCACCCATAACAACCGGTACCTGTTTTTCCACAGGAAACGAAACCATTCATATTTATATTTAAGCATACCATATAATACAGGCACCAGAAACACCAGTCCGTTGGTTGGTCTGACCACCAGGATCAGTCCGCCGAACAGTGCCAGTAACGTTGCATCCCGTAATCCGGAATGCTCATACCACCGAAGGGTGTGCCACAGGAACCCGGAAAAGAGAAAGAAACTGTACACATGCGACATCCCCGGCTCGACCGAGGTATAATACAGAAGATTGGTAGCCGGTACCACCACGCCGAGCGTGATGGCCGTAACCCGGTCATTGAACCAAAGGTGCAGGACTTTCCGCAGATAAAGGAGTCCGGCTGTAAGATAGAAAACCGCCGCTAACAGTATAAACAGCTGATAGACGGGCCCATAGCCGTCAGCAGCCCCTCCCGTTACCAGCGAGATCAGATGTGCCAGCAGAAAGAACGGAAGCCACAACAGTGCGACCCCCAAAGGCATTTTCAGGGTTTGTCGGCCGTTCGGGGAAGTAAAGGTCCATATCCTCCCCTGAAAACCCTTTGGAAGCTTCGACACAAAAGAAAAAGAAAGATCATGGTAGATGATCGCAGCCGGCAGGTAAGCGTAATAAGAGACCACATCATGATTAATAATCTCATTCCGCTTGTATCTTTTCAGTTTAATTCCCTGAAATAGCACAAACAACAGAAGTACCACAATAACCACAGACGAGGAGGATACTTTTTTTATATATTGATATTTAATCATGTCCTTAATTATTCGCAGGTAGAATCATTTTCCCCTCAGGATTCATTTCTTTTTTAACAAAGAGATAAATGGCATATTCATATCCACCCATCACCCTGAAAGGATGTTCCGGTTTAAATGTTTTCAGCAAGGTATAATCCGGATTATCCAACAGTTTTGCCAGGGGCAGGTGTCCTTCATTCGGCCCATAATGAGCATCCCACTGGACAATGCTTCCCGGAGACACCTCTTTTTCGGGGTGTTCCGGATCAGGCACTTTTTCGCGGCATCGTGTCTGATCATAAGGATCCAGGCCTAGTTTGAATTGAAAATAGAGATCATAATAATAAATACGGCGATCTGCATAGCCAGAATGTTTTATCCATTCAGCTGCTTTGGTAAGCAGACGTTCAGTCTCATCCGGTTTAAGCGGTACTTTATAAAAAGAAAACGGAGGGATCAACAAAACCACCAGGGTAACTACCGGAAACACGTAATATTTGATAGTCCCACCCTGAAATACTCCGGCCACCAACCGGTAACCACGCATCGCCGTGACAGCTGCCAACGGCACAATGCCCGCCATCACACGTATCAGTCCGAGAGAACCCCCAAGTCCTTTCCACCACACATAGCTATGGGCAGAGAAATATGCAAGAAAAGGCAACAAAACGAACCAGCACTCAAACAAAGCCTTCTTCCGTGCTTCTCCCCGTCGAAGAAAATCCCTGGCAAGAGAAGCCACTCCTGCCAGCCAGAAAAAGATCAGGGGGATACCAAAGATACGGGGGGCCGAACCAACAAAATGCATAAGCGAACCGTGACCATAAATGTCAGCTGCCCCGGTGTATGGCATCCGGTGAATAACCCACAAAGGATCATGGTAATAAGACCAGCCGGCCAGACTAAACACTACAAAACCTGTAAACAGAAACGGGATACTCTTATATTGTCGGTACCAGATCAGAGCGACCAGAATAACCAACAAGATGACAAAACCCTCGGTACGGGCAAAGGGCAGGAAAGAAAGCACCAACGCCCCAGGGATATATGCTCTCCTGTATATAAAATAAACTGACAGGATCAGCACCAGGCTGAAAGTGATCTCGGTCATCGCCGAAAAAAACAGGATAAAATAAATCGGCGCCAATACCACAAAAAATATGCTTAGCCAGGCGGATTTCCTCATCTCAGGTCTGACAACAAGATAAGTAAGAAAAGCTGTTAACAGGCCGGCCACCGCATTATATAATCTGGCACCATTAAAGCCAAACCAGGAAAAAGGACTGCTCAGCATAGTAAACACCGGTTTTCCCCAAGGATCCAGGAACAGATGCGGATATTTCCAGGCATAATGGGATATCCGGTAATGGGCAATGCTGTCTCCTCCTCCGTAAAATCCGTCAGATAACAGGATTAATACTATCATCACAACAAAAAAAACGAACAGGATCTCAAAAACAACTTTTTTCCCCGTCGTAAACTTCATTATATTTTATACTACCCCTTTATCTTCTCTACATCCCTTTGAATGATACCTGTTTTTCTTTCTTAACTATTCCCCCGGTTTCAGGATCATTCTATATAATCTTTTTCAAGTATGATCCACGTATGGTCAGGTATATATCCTGTTGCACACCTTCAATCATAATCCTGACCTTACGTTTCGTTCCTATCTCTACCAGCGTACCATACAATCCCATGAGTGGGCCACGAACCACTTTCACCTTATTTCCTTCCTGCAGAATACTTATATCTTCATTAATAAAATCTCCGGAATTTTCATACATCCTAATAGCCTGTATCTGATTTCCCGGTATTGGGGCTGCCTTTCCCTCAAATTTTACAAAACACACAATACCGTCTATTTTCAGGACATTAAGATAGTTTTTTATATCAATAAAGACAAAGACATAAGATCTGAACATTGGCTGGGAAATCCATTTTTTCCTGTCACTCCATTGCCGTAGTGTCTTTTCCAGCGGGAGATAGCATTCCGTACCTTGCTCCACCAGCATGCCATAGACTTTTTTTTCGTGCCTTGGTCTGGTATAAATAGCATACCATCGTTTAAAGTCCTCAGTTCTCTCAGACATTCACGGATTTATTTGTCAATTCACTGCAAAGTATAAAAAATACCGTAATTTCATTACACATTAATGAATGATATTAAGCAAGTACAAAAATTAAAACTGAAAATAGATAAATGGTCGGTAACCTGTGCTTTTTACCTGTATAATCAAAAAAACCACCAATACGGCCAGCAGAAATTTCATAGCCCCGGGAAGACGAATAAACCATCCCCGGAAATTCTCTTGCCACTGTGCCGGAAGCCAATGGATCAATAAACCTGCCAACATCAACAAAAAAACAATACTTTCAGCACGCAAGACCGTAAAAATGTATCCGGTATTAAAATGATATAGTATCTGATAGATCATGGCCTGGGCATTTTCCAGGCTCCCGGATCGAAAGAATATCCACAGGAAAATAACAAAATGAAAAGTAAGAGTAGTAAAAAGCACCCGTTTCCATTGCCGTGTCTGCTGATTTATTTTTTGGGGGATCCCTAATACTTTTTCTGTCATCAGTCCAACGCCATGAAAACTTCCCCAGATGAGAAAACGGTAATTTGCCCCGTGCCATAATCCACCCAGGATCATCGTTGCCAGAATGTTTCCATACATTCTGGCCTTCCCTTTCCGGTTTCCTCCCAGCGGGATATAAAGATAATCCCTGAGCCACGATGAAAGAGATATATGCCAGCGATGCCAGAAATCGGTCAGGGTAACCGCTTTATAAGGAGCATTAAAATTTATGGGAATATGAAATCCAAACAACAAGGCAACTCCGATGGCTATATCGGTATAACCGGAAAAATCACAAAAGATCTGTAAACCATAGCCATAAGCAGCCATCAGGTTCTCGAATCCTCCAAAAGCCGCCGGATGACTAAAGACCCTGTCAACAAAATTCACAGCGATAAAATCGGCAATGACCATTTTCTTAATCAGACCACCGAGGATCAGAAACAGGGCATGTCCAAACTGTTCTTTTGTGAGGCTGTATTTTCTTGTCAGTTGTGGAATAAACTGTGCCGCACGGACAATAGGTCCTGCTACCAACTGAGGAAAAAACGTAACATAGAAGGCAAAATCCGTAAACCGACGGACAGGGATCACCTTCTTACGGTACACATCCAGTGAATAACTGATGGTCTGAAAAGTATAAAAAGAAATACCCACAGGCAGAAAGACAGACGTCACATTCAAATGAGACCCGAACCATGCATTGCTGAGTTCTGCCAGGTAATCCCTCGGGATAATATGCCACCCGGTGATCTGATTAATCATATCTACAAAGAAGAAAGTATATTTAAAATAAGCCAACAAACCCAGATTGATAAACAAACTGAGCGTAACAAATCCTTTTCTCTTCCATTTTTTACCGGTAACATAAATCCACCTGCCCGCCAGATAATCTACCGTGGTAGATATCAGCAACAGAATAAAAAACAACCCGCCGCTTTTATAATAGAAAAAAAGGCTCACCAGAAAAAGATAAAAATGACGGAGTGGAAAACGTTTATAAACCAGAGAATAGAATAACAACACAATTACAAGGAATATCCAGAAATACATCCGCGTAAACAACAACGGATTGTTTTCGGAATAAAGCCATATATTAAGGAGCCTACTTCCCATATTTATATGACTTATAATCTTTCATCAATGCATTGAAAAACTGTCTGGCCAGTAACCGT
This sequence comes from uncultured Rikenellaceae bacterium, assembly GCA_964383915.1. Taxonomy (GTDB): domain Bacteria; phylum Bacteroidota; class Bacteroidia; order Bacteroidales; family VadinHA17; genus DRPN01. The sequence goes on along the minus strand of CAYLJE010000009.1, from coordinate 34,395 downwards.
GCACCTTCTCTGCTGAGATGAGCATAATCAGGCCGGGCAAGTGAAGGTTGATGATCTGCCCATCGCATCACTGAATTTTTCCCGCCCATGGCCTCATAAGCATCCCAGAAAGCATAATTTAAGGAGAGTGCAGCCCGTCGCTGTTCATCCCGGATCATTTGTATCCGCTCATCCATCCCATCATCTTGTCCGGCCATATCTGTCACCCCCACTACCACCACAAAAACCTCAGGAAAATTATGTCTCAGAAAATTGAGTTGCCGGCTGAATGTCTTGCGGTAATAAAGAATATCCTGTTTACTACCGGTGGCTACATTGAGTCCGAATTGCATGATGACCATCCGGACATTTAACTGCCCGAACATCTGCTGAAGTATGGTCTTATCACATTTTGTAAAATCCATGAGAGGTCGGCCACGCAAAGGGATATTGTCCACTCCTATCCCTACAGAATCTTCCAGCAGGATCCCTTCCACAGCTATCGGTTTCAGAAGATTAAAGTCAATCTCCAGTTTATGAAAGGCTTTCTTTGCAGAAAAACATGAAAAAATCATCCGCGTATCTCCTATAATTTTCTGTTCAGCTATTTGTTCCCCACTCCCTTTTACTGTCAGGTATCCTCTTTCCCCGGCAAGAGGATATAACCATATCCCGATACGATTATATTTCCGGACTAAAGATGAAGCAAAAGATTGAAAGACCACCCGGCATTTTCCTCTGACAAGTGAATCACCCGAGGGCATCAGAATGGAAGCTCCGCTAAAAAGTCCTTTTGGAGATGCAAAAAATACGTCAGAAGTTTTTTGAAAAACGGAAACGGTTTGCCATTGCCCTGAAGTTTCAATACGCAGTGAAGCCGTAAAAGGGACCTTCATCACGGGCAATAATACGCCGGGCCCTCCCCCGCCAAACCGTCTCTGCAGACTATCTCTCATAACGGATGTTATCCTGTCTCCTTCAATTTGTGAATCGCCGTAATAAAGGATATGAAGATGTTTCTTTTTTTCGCGCAAAGAGTCGAACTCGGTAAATAAACGATACAGGGCAATCTTTGCCGTATCATTCATTTCCAGATCGGGAGACATCATTAGTAAGGAATCGGAAAAGCTCAGAGAAAGTCCGGGAGGAGATTTGACATACGTTGAGTCTGACACAGGGATATTAGGTGGAGAAGGAGAAGATTTTACCGGTTTGACCGAAAAAGGTTTTATTTCCCCCCCGTGGATGATCTTATGGATAGGATTCTTCAAATGAACCGAAGCAATAATCAGTCCGTCTGTGGGCATCAAATAAAAAATACCCTGCATTACAATCAGGATACCGGCAAAAAACAAGGCACTTTTCAGGGGCTTCATTGCATACCGTATTATTATTGATACAGAAACAATTCAGAATATTATACCACACCGGCTTTCACCCCTGAGCATCTTTTGTCAGTAACAAGGATATCCTCAGCTCTTTCTTCTGATCTTCAGGTGTTGACCCGGACGTATTTTGTCGCGCCGGGAAAGATTATTCAACCGCAAAATATCATTTTCGGTAACCCCCTCATATTTCCTGGCTATTTCCCATATGGTATCCCCTGATCTCACGCGGTAATATTCATAGCTGTTATCGAGTGGTTGGTCATTATACATCGGGGAAGATCGCAGGTTGGCATTGCCCGACCGTCTTTGTTTCTCGGCAAAAGACAAAGTATTATACCGTTTATAATAGGAAATCTTCGACTTGGGGACATAAACGGCAAGATGTTGCCCCACCCTGATCAGGTTGTGCCGTATATGGTTCCAATATCTCAGATCGGAGACTCTGACATAAAACCAGTCTGCAATAAAACCAAGATTATCCCCTTGTTTTACCGTATAGCGAATTTTCACTTTTCCTCTTGGAGGTGGCGGGTTATAGCGGGTATATTGTGGAGCCAGTGTTTTCTTTGAAGGGTCAAAAAAGATGGAATCCTTATAGGCAAAGATAGAATCCTGCAGATCGATAAAACGCCCTGTCAGTTTCACGGGTAGTATTAACGTAAAAGGTCTGATACTCCCCGGAATGATATCCCGGCGGTACTGGGGATTCATATCCCGCAGTTCCTGTAAGGGAACGTGAAGTACATGGGCTACCTGTTTCAGATGAAGATCTTCCTGGATGATTAAAGTATCCCGGGTCAGGGGTATATTTATCGGCTTGGGGACTAATCCGTGATCCCGGTAATAATTAAGCGTATAGGCAGCAGCAATAAATGCCGGCACATATCCTCTGGTTTCCCTGGGCAGGCGGTAATAGATTTTCCAATAATCCCGTTGTCCTCCCGACCGGCGTATGGCTTTGTTCACATTTCCGGGACCACAGTTATAGGCAGCAATCACAAGAGTCCAGTCGTGATAAAGACCATACAGATCCTTTAAAAAACGGGCTGCAGCATAGGTTGAACGAATCGGATCGCGTCGTTCGTCCACCAGCGAGTTAATCGTCAAACCATAAACCCTGCCGGTTCCATACATAAATTGCCAGAGACCTACAGCTCCGGCCCTGGAACGAGCCCTCGGGTTCAATGCCGACTCGATAACAGCCATATATTTCAGTTCTAAGGGCAGCCCCTGCTGATCAAAGATTTGTTCAATCAAAGGAAAATAATAATCGGACAGGCCCAGCATAACCTCCATTTTATCTTTCTTTTTTTGTGTATAGACATTGATATAATTGCGGATAATCCGGTTATAGGAAAGGGGTACAATGCTTGGTATTTTACTCAACCTGTCAATATAAACACTGTCCGAGTATTGGGAAAAAACACTATCAGCTTCAAAGGATTCCTGAACCAGTGAAGTATCTTTCATCAGGGACTGCTTAACATAAAACAGGTTCAACAAGCTGTCCAGATTATCAGAGAATTCCATGGCAGAAATCCCAATTTCTCCGGACAGACTGTCTTTTTCAGGTTCTGAAGCAGTTGTTATAAAAGAGATCAGGGTCATCATCAACAAAACAGGGGTTATCCTTTTCATTATCTTGCACTTTATTTATTCATTAAAAAGTAAAACTACAAGTAATACCTGACACAACCCCTCCCCCGGAAGGGCGGGCAGCAGGAATCACTTTCATGCTCAGATCAGGAGAAATATCATAATCAAACAACTGAGCGTCCACTACTGAGTCCAATATCGTAAAGACATACCACGCCCCTATTCCGATAATTGACAGATCCCGGTATCTTTTATAATACTGCATTCCGTTTTTCAGTTGTGTAGTGATCCAGTCACGGTTTTCTCTTTTATAGGACTCAGGATACAAAACATCATCATAGGTTGATGGATCAATATCCGGACTGATCAACTGAAGGTAACTGGTTGTCCCGGGGTTTTTATCCGTAAAATCAAGATATGCATTACGGTAACTCATATAATGTGTCCCATTAAAATAAATAAAATATCCCAACGTCGCAAAACCTGCATAAACAACGGGAACTTTCCAAAACTTGCGGTTATATAACTGTCCCAAACCGGGTAATACGGCAGCATAAAGTGCTGCTTTTCGCGGAGAATGAAAAACAATAGGCTTTTCCCCCGTTGTATCAACAGATACAAATGCAGAATCCTGCGCATACCCGTGCTTTACGGGAATAAAATATAACAGGATAACGATGCCTGGGATAGCAATAATATATTTAATCAAATGTAATTTCAATTTCTTATCTTTCTGCAAAAATCAACCTTCTCGCAACAAAGATAAGGAAATTATGCTTTCAGCCGGTCTAAGACAGCTATGATTTTTTCAAGCTCTTTGGTTGATTCAAAAGCGATTACGATTTTCCCCCTCCCTTTTTCGTTTACACGAACCTGCACATCGGAAGAAAAGAAGCCCGAGAGTTGGTCACGAAGTTTTTGGTAGGCGTGGTTTAATTGCTTCTTTTTTATGGTGCTATCCGTTGATTTCAGTTCCCGTGTAAACGATTTTCTTACCAGGTCTTCTGTTTGTCTAACCGAAAGTTCATCCCGGATAATCTGATAATACAACTCGATTTGCCTTTCCGGATCATCTACCCCGATTAAAGTACGGGCATGACCCATGGTAATTTTTCGTTCACGTATGCCTAATTGTATTTCAGCAGGCAGTTTAAGCAACCGAAGATAATTGGCTACGGTAGAACGTTTTTTACCCACCCTGTCTGACAGATTCTCTTGTGTGAGGCTGCACTCTTCTATGAGGCGGTGGTATGAAATGGCAATTTCAATGGCATCGAGGTCTTCCCGCTGGATATTTTCTACAAGTGCCAGTTCCAGCATCGCCTGATCATCAGCCGTCCGGATATAAGCGGGGATTTTTGTTAAACCGGCCAGGACAGCAGCTTTTAGTCTCCTTTCGCCGGTAATAAGCTGATAACTGCCATTATCCATCTCCCGAACAGATATAGGCTGAATAATCCCCAGTTCCTTAATAGACGAAGAGAGTTCCTGCAAAGCTTCTTCATCAAATTTTGACCTGGGCTGAAAAGGATTAACAGCAATTTTTTCTATCTCTACCTCTGTAATACGCTCAAGTTTTTCGAGTTTCTCCTTATCCGCATCATCAATAAGGGCTCCCAGTCCCCGTCCCAAAGCATTTTTTTTCCCCATAACAAACTGTTTTTTAGCGGATAATTTTATCGGCGTTTTTTATTCTTGTTTTATCATTTTTCTGAAGCAACTCCCTTGCCAGGTTCAGATAGTTAACAGCTCCTTTTGAGTTAGCATCATATAACAAGACCGGTTTCCCAAAACTGGGGGCTTCGCTCAGTTTAATATTCCGCTGGATGATGGTATCGAATACCATTTGATGAAAGTGACGGCGTACCTCATCCACTACCTGATTAGATAGCCTGAGCCGGGAATCATACATCGTGAGCAGAAAACCTTCAATTGCAAGATCCGGGTTCAGCCGGCTCTGTATAATCTTGATGGTATTAAGCAATTTCCCCAGACCTTCCAGTGCAAAGTATTCGCACTGTACCGGGATGATTACCGAATCTGCCGCTGTCAGTGCATTAACCGTCAATAATCCCAGGGAAGGAGAACAGTCAATCAGGATAAAATCATACTCCTTCTTTACCTTTGCCAAAACCTGCTTTAATACCTTCTCCCGGTTTGGCATATTCAGCATTTCTATTTCGGAACCCACCAAATCAATGGTGCTTGGAATAATATCCAGACCTTCAATATCTGATGTAAGAATCACCTCTTCGGGAGGTTTATCATCGACCAGACAATCATAAATACTGGTTTTGATGTTTCTTACATCAAAACCAATCCCTGATGTTGCATTTGCCTGCGGATCAGCATCTGTAAGCAAAACCTTATATTCCAGTGCTGCCAGGCTTGTTGCCAGATTGATAGCTGTAGTGGTCTTCCCAACTCCTCCCTTTTGATTGGCCAGAGAAATGATTTTCCCCATATTGTTTTTCCCTTTTTTCGATTTTTTTAATAAAGCTCAAATTTACTACTTTAGCATTTTTCAAATGGCAGGCTTAAAATGTAGTTGTAAACATTTTTACTTCAGTTATTAACAAATTATTAACAGTTTATCATTTTGTATTCTGATCTTCAGGAAGATAAGAACATTTGTATCCCTGGGAGAGATCTTCATCAAATAATCCGGCAGCGTGAATAAAAGCAAATTGTGGTATATCATTATCAATCCGAACGCTGGCAAGCGAAAAGGGAAAAAAGACTGGAAATGATCAGTGTGGGTACCGGAAATGACTGGGCGCGTATGGTTGGAATCCCTGGGACATTCACCCATAGAAATTAATCCTGCATCAAGGCGTCCGGGTAATCGTAGGAAAAGACTTTAACCCCGCTGAGAACGGGATCTTCGTCGTTTCAGATTCCAAGGCTTATCAGCAATTACAAAAACCAGGAATCTAACCATTCAGCCACTCAAGTCTCGGCCTTGGTGCCTTGGTTCTTTTAAGAAATAGTCATCAGGTGGTTATTAAGTGGTAGAATTAAATCTGGGTTTAGAGCATAGTGACATACTAATGACGCGAGTGTATTGAGCGAATGAACGTGATCCGTCAGCTGACGGACAACCTATGACGTGAACGGCCGTCAGGCTCTGAATAAATGACAGTTCCCTACATGAGCGAGTATTAATGAACCGGCACAAAACGTACTTCAAACATTTTCGGCCATTTTTTCCCGGTTACAAAGATACGGTTTCCGGTCCGGTCCCAGGCGATCCCGTTTAATACATCTGTATCGCTGCGATATTCCCTGCGGGGCAGTATTCCTTTCATGTTGATTCTGGCAAGCACTTTTCCACACACAGGATCAATACGAACAATATCATCTGTCTGGTAAACATTGGCATAAACGGTACTATCAATATATTCCAACTCATTTAACTGGTTGACAGGGCCCCGGTCATCATAAACTTCTATTTTTCTGATCACGGTAAAATATTTCGGTTCCAGAAAATAGAGATTATTGGTACCATCACTCATGATCAGGTTTTTCCCATCGGTGGTGAGACCCCATCCCTGGGTAGCATAATGAAGTCTATTTTTCAGAGTAAATGTGTTTTTATCATAAACAAATCCCACCCGGGAAGTCCAGGTAAGCTGATAAATCTGATCACCAAGAATACAAATCCCTTCGCCAAACAAATCCGGAGGCAGATTAAGGGATTCAATAACTTTCCCCGTTTCGGGATCCCATTTTCTCAATGACGACTCTCCCCTTAGTCCGGTACTTTCAAAAATATACCCGTCATCATAAACCAGTCCCTGTGTATAAGCATTGCGATCATGAGGATAAATCTTCACTACCCGGTAGGAAAACTGTAAGGGAATAAAATCTGAAGTGAGGGTGATGTGTATGTTTTTGCGGCGTGACCTTTTCCCATCATACGCTACAGCACGCAATACATGGATACCGACGTTGGCATCTTTTGTATTCCATGTCCCTGTTACATGATAATTCCGATAGGAACCCAGTCTGTTATCATCTGTATAGATGACCACTGAATCGGGTCTGTCAAGACTGTCCCCTGCCATAAGTTCGAAAACAACAGGATGTCCTATCTGAAAAGTAAAAACCTCCTTCGGCCGAATAAACTTAATTTTCTTCTTGGGCCTGAATATAGGGATCTCCTTTCCTTCAGTCAAAATCTTCTTCTCACTTTTGTCTGTTTTCCCCTGTTCACGACAGCCTACCGACACAAAGGGAACACCCATCAATCCTGCCAACAAAAACAAAGTGATGACCATGCTTTTTCCCCTTCGGCCAAATAAACCGGCCAGGAACCTGTTCTTCCCACTTTTTTTAAACATCTTGTTTTTCAATTCCATTTCATCCGGTACCAATATCTCCCACACTTTACTCCATCCGGGAAAACCACCCAGATTTTTATCATCTATATAGATATCCGCATCAATTTTACGGCTGACTGTTTCATCAAATTCTTCTTCCGGATAATTTTTATTTACTGCATAAAACTCCACGTCATGTTGCCTGCAAAATTCCACTGCTTCTTCCAGTTCCGTTCCTGTCCTGAATGTCCAAAGGATCAGACTGAATCCTTTTTTTTGTAACGCCTTAAGCGTTTCAAATGCAAATAATCTGACCTCTCCGATTTCCGGATATTTGTGTTCCACGATCGTTCCGTCAAAATCAACAGCTATTTTTAAGTTCATCAAATTTACATCCATCATATTCTTCTTCCTGAAATAAATACAAAAATAAATTTTCCTTCCGCTGTATTCCCATAGCAAAACGTGTAAAATTAGTGAAAATTGACGAATTGCATTACTTTTGCCATTGTTGACCGGGTTTTTTTGAATCATTTTTAATTTTTTGAAGCAGATGAAAAAGCACATCCCCAATGCCATCACACTGATGAATCTTATTTCAGGTTTTTTTTCAATCATATTAGCTTCAACCGGTCATATTACAGGAGCTGTTTATCTTATCTTTGCTGCTTCCGTCTTTGATTTCTTTGACGGATTCTCAGCACGGTTGCTAAAAGCCTATTCTCCTTTAGGTAAACAGCTTGATTCATTGTCAGACATGGTAAGTTTTGGTATAGCTCCTGCTGTCATCCTTTATCAGGAAATCAGCCTGTCATCAGGCAATGTCGATTTGGCAAATACTTTCCCCGGTATCACATTTTTCCTTTTATTGTCTCCTGTCTTCATTATTGTCGGAGCAGCGCACCGATTGGCCCGTTTCAACATAGATCCCGGACAGGAAACTCACTTCATTGGGATCCCCACACCTGCCGTGGCTCTGTTCATTGCATCCATTCCTCTCATACGCCAGGATGGACTGGCTGGCTGGCATCCTGCTTTTCTGGAGAACCCATTTGTACTGGCAGGGTTCTCTGTATTTTTTGGATACCTGATGATCTGTAAGCTTCCTCTTTTTTCCCTGAAGTTTAAGGACAAATCCCCTCGAACGGTTATCTCCGCCAGTATTTTCCTCATTTTATCATTTTTCCTTTTTCTTTTGTTTTTTCTGAAAGCTCTGTTTCTTATAATATTTTTATATATTTTTATGGCTCTGATTCTCTATGTTTTTCAACGAACGAATAATATTCATAAACCATGAAATTTATTACAAAAATAGACATAATGCCTTTGAAGTCCCTTCTGGATCCTCAGGGAAAAGCTGTTTCACAAAGTATGCAGAAGATCGGTTTTAATGACATCTCCAATGTACGCGTTGGTAAACATATTACGTTAGAGATCGAATCAGAATCCAAGGAAAAGGCTATGGAGCGTATTAACGAAGCATGTCATAAGATTCTGACCAATCCTATCATTGAAGGATACAACTATACTCTCCAGGAAAAAGAAAATAAATAAACATCACCACCACCAGTATGTATGACGTCTTCTTTATTATATTCTTTTTTACAAAACCAGGGGTTTAATCTGTGAACCTGATTTCCTTGATGAATAACGAATTTCCATCCTCATCAACGGGGTCATCCAGAATTTTGTGATTTTTTTCCATACCACATCACCTGTTTTTATATAGAAGGTTTCCATTATGGCAATGATAAACGATAATCCTAAAGTCAGGGGGACAAACAGCCAGTGATACATGGCTGTCAGTGCAAACTGTGCCCTCGACCAGTCAACCAGGGACATGTTAATGTGTTCAAGCATATTTATTTGATTTGGGTTAGGTTCTCAATCACATAATCGCTACGCTCTTCATCCGTAGAAAAATTTTTCTTCAGCAGATCCGGGTTAGCAATTTTTTCATACGGAAAGAATGGAAAACCTATCAAAGACAAAAAATTATTTCAACTATCAATATAATGAATGACCCCGCCGCAAGCAGCGGGCTATCATAAGCCATATTATTTATTTCATTCACTGCAAGCGGTGGAAAATATAACCCTATGATCTTAATGCGTCTTCGACTTTTAAGATCATAGTCTCACTGTTTTAAAAAGGTATATGTTACTATGGGAAGAAAACATTCATATCCCTTCGTTACCGGATCACATGCAGAAAACCTTTTCTGCATAATCCTTTGTCGCTGGTGAGCACATAAAAATAAACACCCGGGGAAACATAAACTCCCGCAGGCGTTCTCCCATTCCAGGTAATGGTTTTACCTGTTGTCTTACAGACTTTTACCCCACTTCTTGTAAACACTGTTAAGGTATAAGTATCCAGCCCATTTGAACGTATAATAAAAAGATCATTGAAATGATCATTATTCGGAGTAAAAATATTGGGCACAATCAGTTGATCATGGATAGCAACACGCTGCCATGAAGTATCAGAAGCAAGCGTAACGGGATCCGTTACTACCAACCTTACCCGGTAATTCCCGGCTGCTAAATACTGATGTTTCACCACACTGCCGCTATCCACAGCAGTATCTCCAAAATTCCAGTGATACTGATAACCAACAACTGTATCTTGTGCTGTAAATATCACATAAAAAGTATTCACCCCATTTGTATCCGCCAAAAAAGAAGCATGAACCTGGGCATAAAGATTCCCTATTTTTAATATTAGCAAAAATAAAGAAAATATGACAACCCTGATTTTCATTGCCCGAATTTAAACATTTTTCAGATGACTCTCATATTCTAAAATATCAATCAATAAAAATAATATATTTCAAATATTTTCCATAGTATATTTTTCACTGCAGATAACCCCCAAACTTCTTTCTTTATTATCCTGACTTATAATTCCGGACAATATCTCCCTACAATACTGCTATTATGTCACTTTCACAGAAAATGCGCGCCATTATGTCTCTTTTAAATTACTGGCATTTAATTTGAAAAAGAATAAATGAATAAAAAAAACTAAAAAAAAGGAGGATTAAACCATGTTACCAAAAGTAAAAAAAACAGAATACTGGCCAACATTTGTAGATGAAATATTCAACAAGGATTATTGGCCGGGCTTCTTCGATGTAAATGCAAGGTACAGTGTACCGGCTGTCAATATCATGGAAGATGATAAAGAGTACAGGATTGAAGTAGTAGCTGCCGGAATCGACAAAAAGGACGTAAAGATAAACGTGGAGGATGATGTTTTGACCATATCATCCGAAAGAGAAGATAAGAACGAGGAAAAAGATAAACACTACATGCGCAGGGAATTCAATTACACTGCATTCAGTCGTTCGTTTATCGTCCCTGAAGAAGTGAATGCAGAAAAAATATCTGCAGAACACAAAAATGGAGTTTTGATGCTTCATCTTCCGAAGAAAGAAGGAATAGTAAAGAAAACCAACAAACGTGAAATTAAGATTGTTTAGCAACCTTAATATGTGAGAAAGGGTACTTGTCCTTTTCAAAAAACAGGTACAAACCACCCCGCATGGGGTGGTTTTTTTATTCAAAATTATTCTTCAGGGGACTTTGTTTTCCCGGCAGGAGAAGCCAATGTGGCGATTACTGTTTTACAACCATAAACCTGTTCCCCCAGGTGGACAATAATATGTGCATCTTCGGGAAGAAACAAATCCACCCGGGAACCAAATTTTATAAAGCCCATTTCTTCGCCCTGACAAATTGTTGCTCCTTTTTTTGCATAGGTGACAATCCGCCGGGCTATAGCTCCGGCTATCTGTCTGACCATCACTTCCTGACCGGGAAGGTGGCAAATAACAATGGAGACATTTTCATTCAGCGCAGAAGACTTGGGATTAAAAGCGACCAGATGTTTCCCGGGGGAATAAGTTACCTGCCGGACAACCCCACTGACAGGATACCAGTTTTTATGGGCATCGTATATGGACATAAAAACGGAAATCTGATATACCGGTTGGGAAAAATAACGGACATCCTCAACTTTTTCAATAGCCACCACCTTCCCATCTGCTGAAGAATAAACCAACCTGTCATCAGGATGAATAGAACGCTGAGGAGAACGAAAAAAAACGACAATCCATCCGAAAAAAATCAGGCTGGCTGACAAAAAAGAAATTTTTAAACCAAAATACCCTGAGCGATAAAACAACACGGCATTTAATCCTGACAAAACAATGAATACCATAACAATGGTTTGGTATCCTTCTCTGTGTATCCGAAATCGGGGCATCATCAGTTTATCCATTCAGAAATTCCATGAGAGCAAGCACCACAGGAACGCTAAGCAGAAAACCGTCGAACCGGTCAAGAAGTCCACCATGGCCGGGAAGTGTACGTCCGGAATCTTTGACACCAATTCTGCGTTTCAACATTGACTCCACAAGGTCTCCCAGGGTTCCGAACAAAATAATGATAAACACAATAAGCACCCATTCCATCTGACTCATATCTTTAAAATAACGGGCTAATAACAACCCTGTAACCAGAGCAGTAATACCACCACCTATCAAGCCCTCCCATGTTTTTTTGGGAGATATCCGTGGAAAAAGTTTATGTTTCCCGAAAAGCATCCCGGTAAGATAAGCTCCTGTATCATACATCCACAATAGAATGAACACTCCCAATAGCATGTAAGGAGAATATTCAATGACGTATCCCGGTTGTAACAGGAAGTTAAGGATATCCTCTTTCCCGTCCAGGGCAAAAAACGGCTGTGCCTTCTCATGAAAATCAAACACCATAAAAGAAAGCAGCGAAAAAGGAAGAGCTATATATAAAATTCCCAAAAATGTATAGGCAATATTATGAAAGGGTCTGTTGTGCTGCGCATATAACTCATTAATATATACAAAAGGAAAGAGTACCAGTAAAATAGAAAGGTATTTCACATCCAGGGCCTTGATGGCTAACATAAAAATAAGAAAATACAGCACCATCCCCAGGAACAAACCGAGTTTTATTTGTGGTCGTATTTTGATCATGTGCACTAAACGGTAGAACTCCCACAAGGTCCAGGACATAATAAATAAAAATACCAGAAAAAAAGAGAGACTATTAATTAGCAATCCGGCAATAATAACACCTACAATTAACAAGCCCGTAAAACTTCGCTTTACCAAGTTGGTCACTGTTCCAGTGTTTTAATAAGTTGTTTGGCACGTACAACGTCGTCCCGGTCCACATAAACTTCAGATTCACCAAAAGCCAGATAAGAAGAATCCTTCTTATTCATCACCACAGCCCGAACATCATTTTCTTCAAGAATCTGTCGTGCCAGTTCAGCCTGATAAGGTTTGTCCGTGGCAAAGATTTTTACCCAATTATCTTCCATCGTTAAATGTCCTGTTTTTCTCCTGTCGTTGTCGGTTTACCCTTTTTTTTCTTTTGTATAACCGACTGCTTGACTTCTACCTTCTTCCTACCCGTTTTCTTTATCGTTTTTTTTGCTGTAGATTTCCTATCTGATTTATTCCCGTTCCCCGGTTTTCCCTGACTAACAATTCTTCTGGCAGGAACATTTTTCATATTCTTTCTTTTGCCGAATATTTTCACCAGGTCTTCGGCATAAATCACTTCTTTTTCCAGAAGTTGCTCAGCCAGTTGATGATGTTTATCTTTATTTTTAATCAGAATTTCCTTTGCTTTTTCATAGGCTTTACCCACCAGTTTTTTTACCTCGTCATCGATTAACTCGGCAGTTTTCTCACTGTAAGGCTTGGTAAATCCGAACTCATTCTGGCCACTGGAATCATAAAAACTTATATTTCCGATTTTCTCACTCATCCCAAAATAAGAGATCATAGCGTAAGACTGTTTGGTAACTTTTTCCAGATCGTTAAGAGCTCCTGTAGATATCGTGTTAAAAACAACTTCTTCAGCCGCCCTTCCACCCAGGGCAGCACACATTTCATCAAATATCTGTTCTTTAGTAGTGATCTGTCGTTCCTCAGGAAGGTACCATGCAGCACCTAATGCTTTTCCACGGGGGATAATGGTCACCTTCACCAAAGGGTTGGCATATTCCAGAAGCCAGCTAACCGTAGCATGGCCAGCTTCGTGGTAAGCAATGGTTTTTTTCTCTTTTGTGGTAATAATCCTGCTTTTTCTTTCCAGTCCTCCCACAATACGTTCAATAGCATCCATGAAATCCTGCATCTGTATACTTTTTTTCCCACTCCGGGCGGCAATCAGGGCTGATTCATTACAAATATTTGCAATATCGGCACCGGAAAATCCGGGAGTTTGTCTGGCCAGTAACTCCACATCAATATCCTTTCCCAATTTCAAGGGTTTCATGTGAACTTTAAAAATCTCTCTTCTCTCCACCAGGTCAGGAAGTTCCACATGAATTTGTCGGTCAAACCGACCGGCACGCAATAATGCTTTATCCAGTACATCAGCCCTGTTGGTAGCAGCGAGAATGATGACCCCGACATTACTGGCAAACCCATCCATCTCCGTCAGTAACTGATTTAGGGTATTCTCCCGTTCATCATTAGCACCTAAGTTGGGATTCCGTCCACGGGCACGGCCTACGGCATCAATCTCGTCAATAAAAACAATACACGGGGCTTTTTCCTTGGCCTGTTTGAAGAGATCTCTCACCCTTGAAGCTCCTACTCCCACAAACATCTCAACGAAATCTGATCCGGAGATAGAGAAAAACGGCACATTGGCTTCTCCGGCCACCGCTTTTGCCATCAAGGTTTTTCCTGTCCCGGGAGGCCCCACCAATAAAGCCCCTTTGGGAATTTTCCCACCCAGATTTGTATATTTCTTAGGATTTTTTAAAAAATCAACAATCTCTCTTATTTCAACCTTGGCTTCCTCCAATCCTGCTACATCCTTAAAATCAACCTTTACATGCGAGTCTTTATCAAAAATCTGAGCTTTCGATTTCCCCACACTAAAGATATTCCCTGCTCCTCCGCCAGCACCGCCTCCCATCTTTCTGAAAATAAATATCCATATGATTACCAAAATGAGCAGAGGCAGTACCCATGCCATTATTCCTCCCCAGATATCGGCTTTCGTCTGATAAGTTACGACAACCCTATCCTCATCTTTATACCCATACTTATCTTCGGCCTTATGTAGTTTACTTTCAAATGTTTCTACCGACCCGATATGAAACTGGTATTGAGCAACAGCCTTTCCAAACGTTCCTTTCCCTAAACCTTTCAGGTCTTTATACCTGCCCGATTGAAAAGCCTCCGGTTTGAGATACACCTCAGCCCGATCATGATTAATAACCACAATTTTTTTGATGTCATGGTTCGGTAGTAATTCTGTCTCTACTTTCTGCCAGGATATCTCTTTAACAGGAGATCCTGAATATAACCATTGCACCAATATAAATCCAAGTGCAATAATCGCATAAATCCAGTAAACACTGAACCTGGGTTTCTTCTCCGGATTCTTCCCCGGCACCTTCCTTCTGTTAGGATTATATTTCTGTTGGTTATCGGCCATTCTATACTACTTAAATATTTTATTCTTCAATGATATCTTCTCTTATAGCGTCTGCCCACAAAGCTTCCAAATTATAAAATTCACGGTAATATTTTTGAAAAACATGTACCACCACATCTCCATAATCCAGCAAAATCCATTGGGCATTCCGGTAGCCTTCCCTATGTAAAACAGATTCTTTCAAATTTGTTTTTACATTTTCTTCTACAGACTCGGCGATGGCAGTTACCTGAATATTGGAATCCCCATGACAAATAATAAAATTCCGGCATACTGCATTTTCAACTTGTGAAAGATCCAATACCACAATATCATGTCCTTTCTTCTTTTGTATGCCTTCTACTACCTTCTCTCTTACCTTCTCTCTAAGTTCCACAGATTCAATTTCAATATTCTCCCTTATGATTAACTCTGTAAAGGTAGTGAAAAATAAAATCCTTAGATAATGAAAATTCCAGTATTTTTGTATCAGGGAGATTCTCTGTCATACATAACATAATAAACCACCTTTTAGTTCGTAATTTTTTATAAAAATAAAGGATGTCTTCCAAAAACCAAAAAATAATACACATTATCCGGCTGGATGAGGTAGAATCAACCCAGGAAACTGCCAGGGAGATGGTGGAATCCGGCCAGCTTCATGAAGAAACGATTATTACCAGCCGTTTTCAACGCCGGGGAAAAGGACGTGGAGAACATACCTGGCATAGCTCCGCAGGAAAGAATCTGTTGCTTACCTGGGTGCTTTTCCCGGATTTTCTGCATTCTAACCAGCAGTTTTTGCTCTCGGTAGTTACAGCTCTCGCCGTATCTGACCTGATGGGAACATTCATTTCCGATACGACTATCAAATGGCCCAATGATATTTATGCCGGAAACAAAAAAATAGCTGGTATTTTGATTGAAAACGACCTGCAGGAGAATCACTTTATCACAAGCCTGATTGGAATCGGCATCAACATCAACCAAAAAAAATTTGATCCTTTGTTACCTAATCCCACTTCCCTGCGTAAGGTCACCGGAAATATTTTTGACACGGATATTTTGCTAAACCGTTTCATCAAGCTCTTTCAACAACGAATGCAGGCATTAAAAGCAGGAAAAGAAAAACAATTACTGAAAGGGTATATGAACCGCCTTTATCTGTTCAACCGCTATGCCAGCTATAAAACCCCGGAAGGAAAGATGCAGGCCAAAATCACAGGCACGGATCCTTTTGGGCGGTTGCTCCTGACCGATAATTCCGGGCAAACAAAAGCATATGACATGGATACAGTAGAATTGATTCAATAGGAACCACTCTCTATCTATATCTCCAATTTCTATCCTTAAATCTGCAGACTTAACGGTTGGATTAGGAAATAAATCTTCGACCTTCTGCCTTCCATTGTCCCCCGAGGAAGGGCAAAGGAGGATTGTCTTTTGCCTTTAATCTTTTTCCTACGGCAACCCTTTGCTGAAATCAAAAGATTCAATATGATTGATCAGGATATCCAGAAACTGTCTCAGCGGTTTTTCTGCAACGACCCGGATGAAAGGACTTAATTTGGCCCGTATGGTCAGTTTTACCTGACTTTGTCCACGACCGGGATCACTGATATTTATTTGCAGATTAAAAGGGATTTTGGCACTGTTATCACCAACAATCTCAATAAACTCATGCGGAATTTTCTCAATGATCTTCAATCCTACCTCACCGACACCGGGCGCTTCAAAACGGCAGCTCTCACCGTCGGTTTTCCACCCGTTTACCTGTCCTTCCGGCAGGAGATGTTCAAAATGATTAAAATCGGAAAGAAAGCCATAAATCTCTTTTCCTGTATAAGGCACCTCTCCGGTCCTGCTCTCAAAAGATTGTTCCATCACCAATTATTTTTTCCAATTTTCAGGATCTGTCCGCCACTGTCTGAGTGTCTCAAGCTGATCCTTTTTTATATATCCCGCAGCCTCTGCCACCCTAATAAGATGGTGATAATCCGTAAGCGTTACCAGCGAACAATCAGCTTCTCTAAACTTTTCCGCTGCAACTGAAAAATCATAAGAAAAAACAGCAGTCATTCCAAGTACCGGTACCCCGGCTTTTCTTAAGGCACTTACAGCACTCAGACTGCTTTTCCCGGTAGATATAAGATCCTCTACCACGACTGTCTTTCGGCCTGCTACTACTTCTCCTTCTATCAGATTTTCCAGACCATGATTTTTGGGCCTGGAGCGAATATATAAAAAGGGCAATTTCATCCGATCTGCCACAAGAGCCCCTATTCCTATAGCCCCGGTGGCAACGCCGGCAAGACCCTCTACATCAGGATAATATTCCCTGATTATCGTAACAAAAGAATCCCTGATAAAAGAACGAACTTCAGGATATGACAAGGTTTTCCTGTTATCACAATAGATGGGGGATTTCCACCCCGAAGCCCAGGTAAACGGGTTTGCAGGATCTAATTTAATTGCTTTAATTTGTAAAAGGTACTCAGCCAGTTTTTTTTGTATAGTCATGGCACAAATGTATAAAGTTTTTTTTGAGAACAGAATAGTGTATCTGACGGATGACTTTGCCAAGGTATTCAAATATAATTATGGTCTTTTTTATAAATTCTACGACAAAGAAGAACTAAAACAGCTTGTCAAACTTTTCGGGTATCTGACAAAAATCAAGAAGCTTTTTATTTTCCACAAGGATATAGATCATTTATTTTCCCAATTCTCTTCACTCTTCACTGTCATCGAAGCAGCCGGAGGTGTTGTCCGTAGTAAGAGCGGGAAGATTCTTGTTATCAACCGATATGGAAAATGGGACCTGCCCAAAGGAAAAATTGATGACGGAGAAACTTCCGAACAGGCTGCGCTCCGTGAAATTAGTGAGGAATGTGGAATATGGAATCTTACCCTCAGGGAAAAAGTAACCACCACTTATCATACCTATCTGCTAAACGGATCTCCTGTGCTGAAAAAAGTTATCTGGTATGATGTTGCGTATTCCGGGGATGAAGCAAATGTCAAACCCCAGACCGAAGAAGACATCAGAGAAGTGCTGTGGTTGATCCCTGATGACATACCCATAATTCTGGGAAACACCTATCTCTCGATCATTGAGGTACTCAGGGCGTCAGGATTATTTACTTTTTAATCTTTTTTTACTAAGCACTTGCCGGAATATTGCTTCAAAATTTTCGGTAGGAGCCGGTGAATGGGATAATACCAGATTTCCCTCCGGGTCAATAAGAAAATAAGTCGGATAAGCTTTTACCAGATATACCACCGGAAGGTTACAATCCCCGCTACAAACCAGAAAAGGCCATGAGTATTCTTTTCCCCTCACAAATTCTTTCAACATAGCCGGGTTATTTTCCAGTGCAACGGTTATAATCTCCAGAATATCTCCATATTTTTTCTTCAAGCGATCAAGCAGGGGAAACTGACGCAGAGAACTGTAACTCAATCTGCTTGAGAAGTTCAAATAAACATATTTTCCTCTGTAACCGTATAAATCCACTGTTTGTCCCAGGATGTCAGGCAGGGAAAATGCCGGGGCAGCCGACCCGGCCTGAAGATATGTAAACTTCTTATATATATTTCCGGCAATTTGTCCGATTCCGGGGTTCTCAATCCCGGAAGAAAATGTGCCCAGAAGAGACAATAGTCGTTTCCGGGAAAAGGTATGATTATACCAGGCATCATAAATACCTTTCAGGGACACCAGATCAACAAAATCATCATATTTCACTCCCAGGTCCTGCATAATAACAGAGCGCAAACTATCTCTGTCTTCTGAATTTAGCGCTGACACAAGCTGATCTCTGTAGTGATGGTGCAACAAATAATTGAAATACCGGTTAAATATCTGGTTAAACAACTCCATATATGCCGGATTCTTCAATAACACTTTCTGCCCGAAATCCCTGTATTCTTCCAGCACCGAAGCCCGCAAAGGCATGCTCATTACCTTTAGCATAGCCAGCCGTGCTTTCATATAATCAATAAAAAACGGATTTTTTACATAGGCAAAGGTATCTGTTACCTCCCGGACAAAAGACGCAAGCGTAGTATCTCGCCGGGCTGCATATATATCTCTGGCATGCCGGTAAAAATAAGGAGAATAAATCTCTTCAAAATGCTGAATCACCCGGTTCAGTTTCTGCCTGTCCGTATTAATTAATCCAAACGGAAGAGTCACTGGTTTAAAATACGGGTTCAGAATATCTTTCATTGTTTTATCTTTCCGCGGGGGAAGAGTCACCCTGTATTTCCCCCCGGGTTCAATAAAAAGATGGATTTCATACACCCCCGTATGAACAAATATTTCCATTGCCTCAGGAGCTTCGAAATTCCCTTCAAATGTCCCATCTTCTTTCACTTCCACAACCATCAGGGTGTCCACCGAATAAGTGATCATATCGCTCCATGTAAGAAAGCTCAGCTTCACTCCGGCATATGCTTCTGCCCCAACACCCTGGATGGTTACACGTCCGGCACGACCTTCAGGCAGGCACACAAAGAAAGAAACTGCGACAATCCATAAAAACTTCAACAGGTTCACCATGAGAAAGAAGTTTTGTCAACGATTTATATCTGACAGATCAATAGCAGCAGGAATAAATTTTTTTGCATCTCCGCCATAGCGTATAACCTCCCTGACAATGGTTGAATTAATAAATGTATGTTCCGGCAGAGTAAGGAGAAAAACCACTTCGATATCTTTTTCCATTGCATGATTAACCTGAGCTATGGCTCGTTCATATTCAAAGTCGGCCGCTGTACGTAACCCCCTCAGAAGATAGCGGGCATTAACTTTTTTGCAGAAATCCACTGTCAGGCTTGCATAAGAAGCCACTTCAATCCCTGGCTCGTCTTCAAACACTTTCCTGATCCAATTCAGACGCGTCTCCAGGGGAAAATACCCCTCTTTCTCCATATTGGTCCCAATGGCAACAATGATCTTGTCAAATAATTGCAATCCGCGGCGCACAATAGATTCATGTCCAAGAGTAAAAGGATCAAATGATCCAGGAAAAACAGCAATTTTTTCCATGATTTCCGGATTTTACTGATAAACCCGAAAGGTATGAATTTTCCCTCTCAGGAACAAAGAGGCAAGATAAAAGCATGCCTGCATCCCTTTAGAGTAATCTGTTCTCAACCTTCAAATCCCAAACCATCAGATCCTTTTGGCTTTTTCCTTAAGTAAAGCATAGTCAAGCACCTCCTGGATTGTTTCTACATAACGGAAAGATAAACCTTTCAGGTAGATATCCTTGATTTGCTCTATATCTTTCCTGTTTTCTTCAGACAGAATGATTTCTTTGATATGGGCTCTTTTGGCAGCCAATATTTTCTCTTTGATACCACCTACCGGAAGCACTTTCCCCCTGAGGGTAATTTCTCCCGTCATGGCAACTCCCTTTCTTACTTTTCTGCAGGTGATGGCAGAAGCCAGAGATGTAACCATGACAATTCCTGCCGAAGGGCCATCTTTAGGGATCGCTCCTTCGGGAACATGGATATGCACATCCCATTTTTCGCTGATATTCTCAACACCCAGGTAATCACTATGGGCTTTAAGATATTCCAGTGCGATGATCGCTGATTCTTTCATCACATCACCAAGATTCCCTGTCAGGGTTAATTTCCCTTTGCCCTTGCTCAGGCTCGTTTCGACAAATAGTATCTCTCCCCCCACCGGGGTCCAGGCCAGACCTGTTACAACACCGGGAAAATCATTTCCCTGGTAAATATCTCTGAAATAAGCTTTCGGCCCCAGGTATTCAATCACATTTTCATGAGTAAGCATACGCGACACCTTATCGTCGAAAACCATTTTCTTGGCTACACGCCTGATGATTTTGGCTATCTTTTTTTCCAGATCTCGTACCCCCGATTCCCGGGTATAGTTCACAACGATCTCTTCAAGTATTTTTTTCGGAAAGAACAGGTTTTCTTTACTCAAACCGTGTGCTAACAGTTGTTTCGGGACAAGGTGACGCCGTGCTATTTCCACTTTTTCCTCAACGATATATCCACTGATTTCAATCATCTCCATCCTGTCCCGCAAAGCCGGGCTGATGGTGCTGGTCGAGTTAGCCGTAGCAATAAACAAAATCCTTGACAGATCATATTCCAGTTCCAGATAATTATCATAGAATGAGTTGTTTTGTTCGGGATCCAGCACCTCCAGCAGTGCAAAGGAAGGATCCCCTCTAAAATCAGATCCGATTTTATCTATTTCATCTAAGATAAAGACAGGATTAGATGATTTGGCTTTTTTTATGTTCTGGACAATACGGCCTGGCATAGCACCAATATATGTTTTTCTATGGCCTCGTATTTCAGCTTCATCATGCAACCCTCCCAGAGACATTCGCACAAATCTCCTGCCCAGAGCCCGGGCCACTGATTTTCCCAAGGAGGTTTTGCCAACCCCCGGAGGTCCATACAGACAGAGAATGGGAGATTTCATATCCCCTTTCAGTTTGAGTACCGCCAGATGCTCCAGGATACGTTCTTTCACTTCCTCCAGATCATAATGATCTTTATTCAAAATCCGTTCTGCTCTTTTAAGATCAAAATTATCCTTGGTGTACTCTCCCCATGGTAAATCCAACAATGTCTGCAGATAATTCATCTGTACAGAATACTCCCCCATAGCAGGATTCATCCGCTGCAGTTTATCCGTCTCTTTTTCAAAAACCTTCTGTACCTCCTTGTTCCATTTCTTCAAAGCTGCCCGCTGACGGAGATCTTTTATTTCTTGTTCAACGGGACTCCCCCCCAATTCATCCTGAATGGTCTTCATTTGCTGGTGCAGAAGATACTCACGCTGTTGCTGTTCCATATCCAGCTGTACCTTTGACTGGATATCCTTTTTCAGCTCCAGCATCTGTACATCACCCGTCAGGAATTCAAGCAGCAGCGTAGCCCGCTGCTTCAGGTCACTGATATCCAAAAGCCTCTGCTTATCAGTATTTTTTACATTGGCATTGGCACTAATGAAATTTATCAGAAATTTTGGACTCTCAATATTTTTTACGGCAAATGAAGCTTCCTGTGGAATATTGGACGAGAGATTGATAATCTTCAATGATAACTCTTTCAAGGACTGAACGATAACTTCAAACTCCTGATCATTTTCTTCCGGATAAGTGTCATCCAGCTTATGTGCAGTAACCATAAAATAAGGTTCTGATGCCACCAGTAACTCCACAGCAAAACGGGATTTACCCTGAATAATAACCGTGGTACCCCCATCTGGCATTTCCAGTATTTTAAGGATATATGCCACGGTGCCAATGGTATTCATGTCCTCAAAAGCCGGATCTTCTATAGAAGCATCCTTTTGTGATAAGGTCCCGATAATTTTCTCTTTTCGGTAAGTGTCCCTAACCAGTTTCAGGCTTTTATCCCTGCCTACACTGATTGGTAACACCACCCCTGGAAACAAGACCGTATTTCGTAAAGGTAACACAGGCAAAGGATCCGGTAACTTAAGATTAGGATCATCCAATTCTTCCTCGTTAGATATCAGTTGAATAATGCCACCTTCTTCTTCTTCCAGTGAAGAAGGTGAAATAAAAAAATCATCTGTCTTTCCCTTTTTATTTTGTTTCAAAACCAGTCCTCCTTCAATTTAATAATGAACAACCATACGTAAGCAACAGGTATCCCGGTAAAAAAAACACTGCATTTTCATCTTCATAAAATCATAACCTCACAGATAATAAATCCACTCTCCATGATGCAAAGATAACGAATATTCCTGCTGCTTAAGCATATTCAGTAAAAAGAAGCCGCCTGTTTACAGACGGCTTCTTAATAATAAACCATATATCTTCTATTTATTTTTATTCAGATGATTTTTGTACCTATTCATGTATTTATCAACACGGCCAGCCGTATCAACCAGTTTCATCTTCCCGGTATAAAAAGGATGAGAAGTATTTGATATTTCTAGCTTTATCAAAGGATATTCCTTCCCGTCATCCATTTTAATGGTTTCTTTAGAAGGAGCTGTTGAACGGGTGATGAATGTATAACCGTTGGACATGTCTTTAAAGACCACCAGTCTGTAATTTTTAGGATGTATTCCTTCTTTCATTTCCTTAAAGCTTCGTTCATTTTTTAGGGTTGCAAAGGTATATATTGTTTATTTTAAAACCAAACAGTAAGCATGTTTTATCTTTTTACGTTTTGTTCACAAAACAAACCACTGCTTAATAAAAAAATTTCTCCTCCATTGTTTTTATAATGAGTAAATTCATTGGTGTGTTTATCCTAGTGGGGATCCTTTTGCCATTAATCTCTGTGAGAAACAATCTGCCGGACATCCACAAAAAATAAAGATCGTCATCGGTCATGGATGGATGCAGGCTCCATCTGGCAGAACCTGGTTTTCCCGAAAGATCCCCGGCCTCGATCATACGGACTATTTTGTTAAAATCTTAGTACACATTCCCCTATCGCATGAAAGGTAACCCAAACTGTATAACAAAACCGTACTATTCACGGCTGGATAATTTAACAAGAAGTCTTAGTATCTCAATATACAACCATACCAACGTCACCATTAAACCAAAACCGGCATACCATTCCATGTATTTCGGCGCGCCTGATCCGGCAGCCCGGTCAATAAACGCAAAATCCAGTATCAGGTTAAAGGCGGCAATAATGACAACAAACAAGCTAATACCTATAGACAAAAGGCTATTCCCATATAGAAAAGATACACTGGTCCCAAAAAGACTGACGATCCAGCCAACGAGATAAACGACCATGATCCCTCCGGTGGCAGCAACAACCCCCATGATAAAACGTTGCGTCGGCTTGATGATTCGGGTGCGGTATAAAAACAACATGGTAAAAAATGTTCCGAATGTCAATGCTACGGCCCGTAATACCAGCCCCGGATAGCGGGCCTCAAGAATAGCTGACAAACCACCTACGGCAAGCCCTTCCAATACCGCATATACAGGTGCCGTATAGGGAGACCACTGTACCTTAAAAACCGTGATTAACGCAACAATAAATCCCCCAATAAAACCAGCATACATAAATCCAATACTGCCCGGGGCATCAGCCATAACTTTATCCCATACATAAATGGAAGACAAAAGCAACAAAAAAAACAACAGGATGGTTTTATTAATCGTCCCCCCCACAGTCATAACATTCCCTTCGGTATAACCGGAGAACTGTCTGAATACCTTTTCGCTTAATACGGGATTACCACTTCTTCTTTCCATAACAATTATATTTTTGTTTTCAACGTGCAAAGATAATTGTTTTAATGATTCTTTAGCTCTTTTCCACTTAGGATGCCGAGCCCGGATAAAATGAACTACTCCGGGCCCGTCCGGGAAATTAAACCAGATTAATAATCCTGTGATCGATCAGTACAAACTCAAGGATGATCAAAGCGGAATAAAATAAAAAGACTTTTACAGGAATATAAATCTTAGGCGGAACATTCATCTTTACATATAAATAGGTCATCAGTATAGCTTTTTCCAGTATAAAAACAATCACGGTGGCCAGAGCAATCCCTACCGTATTATAATAATTTACCAAATAAAGACTGAGCAGCACATTAACAACAATCTCAATGAAAGAAGCCAGTAAAACAATCCTGGTTTTTTTCAACCCGATCAATATCGTCTGGGGAAATACCAGTCTGGGAATAATTAATAACAGGTAGATCATAAAAATATCAGCGCTCCGTAAAAAATATGGATTAAAAATGCGGGGATACAGCCATCGGCTGAATAACATAATGATAATAGACAAAGGAAAGAGAAAATGCATCAGACGCAAGGATTTTTTTCGCAGCATAGCCAGGTTCTCCCTGAATTTATTTCTCTTCCCAAATTCCGGCAACATGGCATTGCTTAGTCCATTTGCAAGTAACAAAGTAAAAGGAAGTTCCTTGGCCCCATACCGGAAAATAGCAAATGTGGCTGCATCAAATTTGCTCGTAACAATCACTCCGTCTATATACTGAGCTGAGCCACTGAGTAGTGAGCTTATAATCAAAGGAGCCCCAAGCTTGATATGTTCTATAAGAAATGAAAAAGAAATTTTCATTTCTGCGTATTTAAGCAATACAAATATCAGCCAGACAAACCTCAGCACTGACATGACCAGAAGCCCCCAGATAGACCAGATGATCGGGTTTCCCATAATCACAGGTACAGTCACAATGCCCAATTGTATTACATAGGTAATCAGACCATAACGGAAAATCATCTCCGGTTTGTTTTTTAACAGGTAGATATATTCTATCAGGATTGGCGGATTGCTAATCAGCATATATATTAACAGTAAATTTATAAACGGGACATCCCCGCTAATATGAAAGACCGAAAAATGATGTTTTATCACCATCCCGAAGATGAATGCCAAGACACTAAAAAAGGTAAGCAGAAGAAATGCATTAAAAATCTCAGGTGATTTTTCTTCATCATGTTCGCCGGACACATCATAAGTGTGATTGCTGTGATACAAAGGAAGAAAAGATTGTATCAGACCATTTACCCAGAAAAAACTCGCCATACTGACAATGAACATAAAGACCTCGAACAAGCCGATATCATGTCTGGTCAAACCAATTTTTGTAAAAATAATGCTGATAAATAAAAATGTGCTGAAGCGCATCAACTGATATAGCTGAAGACCAGAGATATTGTTTAGTAATTTTGGAAACTTCAATCTGGTTTTTTTTACAAAAATGGCTTTTTACAAGATACAAAACCGTGAAAAAACAAAATTATTTTCATCTCTTCGAAAAAATATTCACCAAAACTTTTATTTAAAGAAATAAAATATCTTTATCTTTGCAACCCCGAAAAGAGGATTGTTCTTTTCGCATGGTGGATGTAGCTCAGCTGGTTAGAGCACTGGATTGTGGTTCCAGGGGTCGTGGGTTCAAATCCCATCTTCCACCCATTCTGCAAGCCGTTTTTCCTGTCAGGAAAACGGCTTTTTTTTATGCACTGCGTTTACTATCAGTAGGCATAACAGGACAAAAAATATCAAAAAAACAGTAACTTTCACCCGTTTTTCTGTAACCATGAACCGGAAAATATTTCTCACATATGCCGGCATCGTTTTGGCGATGTTCTTCTGGGCCCTGTCTTTCATCTGGTTTAAGATAGCCAATGAACACTATCCTCCCATTACCATTGTGATGAGCCGGTTGTTTATTTCCTCCCTGCTTCTTTACCTGTTTACGAAAGCTACGGGCACCCTGCAGGTGTTGCAAAAAAAAGACCGGTTAAATATTTTTATCCTCACCCTGTTCAATCCGTTTCTTTATTTTATCGGCGAAAGTTATGGCCTCACGTATGTTTCTTCAAGCACCGGCGCAGTTATTATTTCCACCATCCCCCTCTTCACCCCCTTCGCTGCCCATTATTTCCTCAAAGAAAAGCTCTCATTGATGAACTATGCAGGTATTTTTCTTTCATTTGGGGGGGTTATCCTTATTCTTTATCACCCCGGTCAATGGGATATATCCTGGAAAGGACTGGCTTCTCTTTTGTTTGCGGTCTTTTGTGCAGTTTTCTATACCATACTGCTTGCAAAATTAACTTTCCGTTACAACGCCCTTTCTTTAATTACCTGGCAAAACACACTCGGGGCTGTCATGTTTATTCCTCTTTTTCTTCTTATTGACCTGCCTGGTTTTCCAAAAAATGCCTGGTCATGGGAACATTTCAAACCTATCCTGGAGCTGGCTGTTTTTGCCTCCTCTTTTTCATTTGTTTTATTTGCTGTCGGAATAAAACAAATCGGTGCGGCACGCACCAACATCTTCTCCAACCTCATCCCTGCCGTCACAGCCATATTCGCTTTTTTTCTATTGAAGGAACCCCTCACTGTTCAGAAATTTACGGGAATACTCATTGCCATTTCCGGACTCTTCCTGACTCAGATTAAATCATCCTTCCTGAAGAAAATAATGTACAGGATATCCGGTATCCCCTTTCAGGAATAGGTTTGAATAAGAAATTAATCAGAGGTCAACACTTTCAGACTCCTGGGAGATGAAGATACATGGATGGAACCGTTGTGTGTATATCCCTCCCCGTCAAAATGAAGATTCCCGGGTTTCTTGTTTTTTACTGTAAAGTTTTGGCAGCGGATGGTTTCCATATATTTGCTTTTTGTAATTCTTTTGGTAAAAAGCCTGATAACCAAACCAGGCACAGCCGTCAGCGGAAAAGGTTTCATCAGACAGACGTCAATCAAACCATCCGAAGTATCTGCATCAGGAGCAATATAAGCTCCATTTCCATACTCAGAAGCATTGGCAAAAGTCAACAAAAAAGCATTAACGACTTTTTGTTTACCATCATAGTTAATGGTATAGGTATCCGATTTATAATTTTGCACGACCTTTAAGATTGCCTCCATATATCCGATAAGACCCCTGCGTGACCGTTGATTAAATTGTCGGGTTACTTCAGCATCAAAACCTACCCCGGCAGTAGTAAAGAACGGGATTCCGTTGATATGCGCATAATCTATTTCCTCTACCCGGGCATTTTTTATCATCTCCAATGCTTTCTTCGGATGTTTAGATATCTTTAAGTGTCCGGCCAACCCATTTCCTGATCCCCTGGGAATAATCCCCAGAATCATATTCCTGTCAACAAGCAGTCTGGCCAGTTGATTTACCGTACCATCGCCTCCTACGGCAAAAACTACCTGCATCCCTTCTTTTTCCTTTTCTTCTAAAATTTTCCTGATTTTATCATCATCCCCGGTAAAATAAAATTCTGCTCCATATCCGTTATGCAAGCAAAAGTTCCGGATAATTTTAACCGTTTTATACCAACTTCCTTTTCCGGAAATCGGATTAATAAAAAACGTAAATTTTTGTTCTTTTTCGACTGTCATATGAACCTGCTCCCTGACAAAGATAATAATTTTTAAAGACATGCATCAACAACGGTTATTCTTACAATTTTCATGCAAAAAGAAAAATCCGGGAATAAAAAATTCCTTACATTTACTGTTCCGCAGACATGCCGGGAAAAAACTACTGAAAAAGCGGGTTTATGGATAAAAAACTAACTTTCATTCTGCATATTCATCCCAGGAAGGTACCCAGAGCTTCTATCCGGTTTACATACACTTTCGGACTGGGAGGAATAACCCTGCTCTTAATTCTTTTACAGTTTTTTACCGGTATCTTATTAAAATTTGTCTATGTCCCCTCGCCTGAAAAAGCCTACGATTCCATTGTGTTTCTGCAAAATCATGTACTGTTCGGACAATATGTCAGGAACATTCATCATCTGGGGGGTGTATTGTTAATTATTATCAGTTTTTTGCACCTTCTCCGCGTGTTTCTGACAGAAGCTTTTCATCCTCCGGTGCGCAGCAGCAATTGGATTATCGGCATCACCATGTTACTGCTGTTGATGTTTTCAAATTTTACGGGATATCTTATGCCTTGGGATCAATTGTCATACTGGGCAGTTACCGTTGTCACCAATATGTTTTCATATATTCCATTCGTAGGACACAACATCACGGAATTTATCCGGGGAGGTCCCGACGTAAGTTCAGCCACTCTGTTAAACTTTTTTAATTTTCATACAGCCATCATCCCGTTGACCCTGATTATTCTGATGGTGTTTCATTTCTGGAAAATACGTAAAGCCGGTGGTGTAGCGCCCCCCCGTTACAAGAAAAATGACGAACACGGGAATGTCCCTACAATTCCAAATCTTATCGTCCGGGAAGCAGTGGTGGCACTGGTAGTTCTTGCAGTTATTTTTACCCTGGCCATTTTTCTGAATGCTCCCATGCGCAACCGTGCCAATCCTGCTTTCAGTCCGAATCCGGCCAAGGCTCCCTGGTATTTTATGGGAATACAAGAGATGCTCATGCATTTCCATCCATTCATAGGAGCGATCTTACTCCCTCTCATCCTGCTCATATTGTTATTTTATCTTCCCTGGTTTCATTACCGGAAAAATAATATGGGAGTTTGGTTCTCTTCTCCCAAAGGCCGTAAAGTAGCTATTGTGTCGGCACTAACAGCATTACTTCTACATCCGGCACTTATCATCGCCGATGAATACTGGATTCACTTTAATAAGTGGTTCCCCACGCTGCCTCCTATTATTACAGAAGGATTATTCCCCGTTGTTTTGTACGGCACGTTGTTTTACGCTTATCTTGTATTCCTGCATAAAAGATACCATCCTGATACCAACGAGATGGTCCAGGCAGTTTTTGCATTTTTTCTGATGACTTACACGGTCCTTTCCATTACCGGGATATTTTTCAGAGGCCCGGGAATGATGCTGATGTGGCCATGGCAAATCACAACTTAAACATAGATGAGGTGAAAAAAGATACAAATAATAACAACAGACAGAAAAAGCCCGCAAAAGATACCCTGGAGTCCGTTCCGGTAAAAGAAACCTCCAGACGTGGATTTTTAAAAAAGATTTGGGGTTGGCTTGTGCTGATAACCGGCGCGGAACTGGCCGGACTTAGCATTCCTTTCCTCGGTTCAGGCAAGAAAAAACAAAAAAAAGAAGAAACAGGTAAATTCACAGAAATTACTTCTGCCTCGGATATTCCTGAGGGATCTGTCTTCGCTTACCGGCCAGGCCGTCTTTATATCTGCCACTTAAAGGATGGGGGTTTTCTTGCTGTCTCTATCAAATGTACACATCTCGGATGTAGTGTGGAGTGGAACAAAGAAAAAAAGGAATTTATTTGCCCCTGCCATCATTCCATGTTCAGCCTGACAGGAGATGTTGAAAACCCTCCGGCAACAAGAGCATTATCTATTTATCCACTTAAAATTGAAAATGGAACCGTAAAAGTCAATTTGGCAAAACCCACACAGCGAAAACATTTTAATAAATCACAGGAAATCTATTCCTGAAACAAAACTATACAACCGGTCATGAACATTTGGAAAAAAATAGGATTTATTGCTACCCTTGTGATCCTCATTTCCTTCCCGGCTTATTTGTTGCGGTCTTTTTTGGGAGGATATGGATCCTCCTCCGGCTCAAAACAGGAGGTTGCTCATTATGTGGGCGGAGACCAGTGTATCAGTTGTCATCCGAAAGAGTTTGATGACTGGCACGGGTCTGATCATGATCTGGCTATGGATTATGCAACCGATAAAAGCGTGGAAGGAAATTTCAATAATGCAGTGTTTACTGATCGTGAAGGAGTTACCAGCCGTTTTTTTAAAAAAAATGATGAGTTTTATGTCCATACCAAAGGTCCGGGTGGAAAAATGGGAGATTTTCAGATCACCCACACTTTTGGCGTTCACCCGTTACAGCAATACCTGGTCCCTTTTAAGGGAGGGAAGTTGCAATGCCTGCCACTGGCCTGGGATACAGATACAAAATCCTGGTACAGCCTTCCGGATTCAATCTATAAAAACGAAAACCTGACACCCGATAACTGGTTATACTGGACCAACAATGGGCAGAACTGGAATGGGATGTGTGCCGACTGCCACAGCACCAATCTCAAAAAAGGATATAATCCCGTTAAACACACCTACCACACTACCTGGACAGACATAAATGTTAACTGCGAAGCCTGCCACGGACCGGGATCCGAACATATCAAATGGGCCAACCTGCCCGAGATGGACCGGCCGGAGAACACCAACTACGGGCTTACTGTAAACACCAGCCACGTCGAGCCCACCGAACTGGTAAAACAATGTGCCCGTTGTCATGCCAGGAGATCTGTCATGGGAGATTTTACCCCGGCGGATTTCCATAAAGACATACTGGATTATATGATCCCGCAACTGCCCAATCCTCCCCAATATTATTCTGACGGACAGATTCTCGATGAAGATTATGTATATGGATCCTTCACCCAGAGTTATATGTACCAGGAACACCTCCGGGTTACCTGCAGCGACTGTCACAACGTCCACAGCCTGAAAACGATTCTTCCTGTCGATGATAATCAGTTATGTCTCCAGTGCCATCGTGCGGATGTGTATGATACCTATCAGCACACTTTTCATAAAAAAACCGGAGAACCCGGAAAGCCTCTGATATTGAATCACGGAAGGAAAATCGTCAAAGTTGGGGAAGGAGCAAAATGTGTCAATTGCCATATGCCCGGGCGTTATTATATGGGAGTGGATTTCCGACGGGATCACAGCCTGCGCATACCTCGTCCCGACCTTAGTATTAAATATGGTACCCCCAATGCATGTAACCAGTGTCATACCGATAAAAGTCCACAGTGGGCCGACTCATACATAAAAAAATGGTTCGGCAAAAGCCGCAGGCATCATTATGGAGAGGTACTGGCCCGGGGCAGACAAACAGATCCGGAAGCGCAGGACAGTCTGATCCTCTTGTCACAGGATATCCTCTACCCCGTTATTGTCAGGGCTACAGCTATCACTTTGTTACAAAATTACCCGGATCAGAAAAGTTTTGATGCCATTCTGAAAGCACTCAGTGATCCTGAATCTATTATCCGTGAGGCCGCCTGTCGCAGCCTTCCCGTTCTTTCCGGAAATCAATACAAAGAAGCACTTTCATCTATGCTCAGTGATCCGGTAAAAGCCATACGTATGCAAGCTGCCTTTCGCCTCTCTGCCTTACCACGCCGTCAGATAAACGCAAAATATCAGAAGGCTTTTGATCAGGCTCTGGAAGAATACCGGAAGAGTATGTTGTATATGGGTGATTTTGCCACCAGCAGACATAACCTCGGCATCTTATATGCCAACCTGGGTCAGACCGCTAATGCCATATCCAATTATGAAGAAGCCCTGCGTATCGATAATCTCTTTTTCCCTGCTAAAATAAATCTTGCCCTTTTATACAATCAGACCGGGAAAAATGATAAGGCAGAAAAATTACTCCTGGATGTTATACATCAGGAGCCGGACTTTGATGAAGGATATTATTACCTGGGACTGCTGATGGCCGAGAAAAAAGATTACAACAAAGCCCTGAACTACCTCCTTGAAGCAGCCCGCAGAATGCCGGAATATACCCGTATAGATTACAACCTGTCTTTATTATATCAACAAATAGGCAAAGAAAAAGAGGCGGAAGCTTATCTTATGAAATGTCTGAAAACCGAACCGGACAACTTTGATTACCTTTACGCAGCAGCCAGTTTCTATATGCAAACAGGAAATATCCCAAAAGCCAAAGACTATGCCACCCGTTTAGCTGAGAAATATCCCGGAAATCCTGCAGGGAAAAATATACTGAACCTGATTAATAAAAATAAATAAAGGGCTTTTCCTCATAATTACGTAAATTTAATGCCTCAATCTATTATTCACCGGCCTATGGAAAATATTAAAAATCCAAAATCTACCTCGGCGCTGGTAATCATGGCCTCCCTTGTTATTGTCATTGCAGGCATTAAAACAGCTTCTTCCATCATCGTTCCTTTTCTGATGGCTTTGTTTATTGTTATCATCTTTAAGCCTTTTTCCAATGCATTAAAGAAAAAAGGAGTCCCCGGATGGCTTGCACTTACAGTGATCCTGTTGATCATCCTGATTTTTATCGGCTTAATGGGAACCATGGTCACCGTATCGGTACAGGACTTTACCCGCAGACTTCCAATTTACAATGAAAAACTGCTCGTTTACCGTGACGATTTCTTGGTTTTTTCCGAAAAAATAGGATTGAAACTCGACCAGCAGCAACTGGATTCTTTTTTCGACCCGGCAAAGATCATGATCTTTGTGGCGGGTACATTAAAAAGCTTTAGTGATATTCTCTCCAAGGGCTTTTTGATCCTGCTGACCATTGTTTTTATTTTTATTGAGTCCAATATTTTTTCTGACAAACTGAGGTTTATTACCAAGGATAAGAAAAAAATCCTTTATTTCTATGAAATCAATGATCAGTTGAATCATTATATGATGATCAAGACCATTACCTCTGCTTCCACAGGGATTATTCTGGGAGGTGTGCTGGCATTGGCGGGGGTGGATTACGCCCTGCTATGGGGTATGATCGCTTTCCTCCTAAATTATATTCCCAGCATAGGATCTCTGATCGCTGCCATCCCTCCCATTATTTTTGCGCTTATACAATTTGGTGTGAAGGAAGCACTGGCTGTAACAGCACTCTATGCACTGGTCAATTTTATTATCGGAAGCGTCCTCGAACCCAGGATCATGGGCAAAGGCCTCGGACTCTCCGTACTGGTTGTTTTTCTCTCTTTGGTATTCTGGGGCTGGGTACTGGGTCCGGTAGGCATGTTCTTGTCTGTCCCCCTGACACTTGTTATTAAAATTATCTTGCAATCACAACCTGAAACATACTGGATAGCGGTTCTGTTAGGCAGTGGCAAAGAAATCAACCCCACACAAAAAAAAGAAATACTTAAAGAATAGTTTTATATCTGATAATTTCACAGATTATTAAGCAAACATAAAAAATATATGTATGAAAAACAATATTTTACATCATAAAACACACCTCTTTACAATTCCTGCTCTCATCATAATTTTAATAATGATCCTTCCTGTGTTTCCGGGATGTAAAAACAAAAAACAGGATTCCGGCAAAAAGGATATTATTGAATCCGCACCTGTGATAACAAATGTGGACAATAATCATGATATGACTCCTGCTTTTATGGAAGCAGCACTAAACGGGGATTTTGATAATCTGAAAAAAATGGTGAAAGGCGGAATGGATGTTAACACTACGGACGAAGAAAACCGTACAGCCCTTATGCTGGCCGCCTACAATGGCCATACTGATATTGTAAAATATCTGCTTGACAACGGAGCAAAAATTAATACCCTGGATAACATGGGACGTCATGCGTTGATTTATGCTTCCTCCGGCCCTTTTCCCGAGACCGTAAAAGTTCTTTTACATGCCAGGGCTGATCCCAATATTATTGCCAAAGGAGATGGATGGACGGCGCTGATGTATGCCTCCGCTGAAGGACAGTTAGAAGTAGTAAAAATCCTCCTGGACAATGGGGCCGATCCCACTATTCGTGAAGTGGACGGAGATGATGCCAAATCCTTTGCCCACAAAAACGGACATACAGCAGTGGTTCATTACCTGCAAAAACACTCAAAAAAATAATTCCTTTCGTCCGCACGCTGTCGCTGAAACTTTAGCGCAGGCGCCCATAGCGAAACGCGAAAGCGGATTAAATCGCCCTTATAAAGAAACAGACTTATCTGTAATTTCTCCTGACATATTTTGTACTACGCTTAAGGAGACTTAAGTTAAAAAACCATAAATCCACATACATAAAAACCTCACTCCCTGGCCAGGTGGTGTGTGAACCCTTTTTCCAGCAGTTCGAGATAAACATTCCACACTCCGCCTGGAATTTCCTGCCTGATCTGAAATCCTTTTTCAGGATATTCTTTCAAGCGTTGTAAATCCCCAACAATAATATGAATGATGAGCTCCATGGGAATCTTTTCTGTCGGATCGATTACATGTTTGTCCAAGACCATACACATCCGTTTTTTAGCAACGGGAATGCCTCTTCCTGCCATTAGGAGAAACCTTCTGTCACTCTGTTTTTAAAGCGGTTGTTTATTTTCAGGCAAAGCAGGATAAGGTTGAAGATACTATTTCTGAAAGG
>CAYLJE010000008.1:10842-42435 GCA_964383915.1 uncultured Rikenellaceae bacterium | reverse complement strand
TATCCCTAAGTTAAGGGCAGGTTGCATACGCGTTACTCACCCGTGCGCCGGTCGTTTCCAGTGCAAGCACCGGAATTACCCCTCGACTTGCATGTGTTAAGCCTGCCGCTAGCGTTCATCCTGAGCCAGGATCAAACTCTTCGTTGTAGTTGTTTCTTGAATTTATGTCTTTCAAGACCCTTTCCTACCTCTTCTAATCCTGGCTGAATTGACAGTCATTCTTTCTGAACCTTTCTGTCTTCCTTTTCAGTCTTTTCAAAGAACTTTATCGCATCTATATGCACTTCTTATTTTTAGGTCTGCAAAGTTAAAACCATTTACCTTCCTCTGCAAACTTTATTCTACTTATTTTTCAAAAAACTTTTGCCTTTTTCTCAAAAAGCGGCTGCAAAGGTAAAAAACTTTATTTCTTTTCTCCAAACCTTTTCTTCATTATTTTTTATTTATTTTTCGCTCCACTGCTCAACCCCCTTATCCCCAGAAAAATAAAACCTACAGACTGTCCAAAAAACTTATTTGCGGGTTGCAAAGATAATCCCTTTCCCCGCTTTCCCAACTTTTTTAGCCTTCTTTTTTTCATACCTATATAAGAAACCTTCCCTACCAATATTCCAATATTCCATTTTAACGCCTTTTCATCTTCCCACTATTCCATCATTCCATTTTTCCACTCTTCCCAACATTTTTTAACATTCCTCATTTTGCTCGCCGTAAATATTGTCTTATTTTCGCCACCATAAATTGATCGCATCTTGGAAAAGTCACTGATTATCATACCGACCTACAACGAAAAGCAGAATATCTCGCGGATGATTCCTGCCATCCGGGAGCATCTGCCCGGGGCGCACATCATGATCGTCGATGACCACTCTCCGGATAAGACAGCAGATATCATCAAGAATCTGCAAACCAGAGATCCCGGGCTTTTCCTCATCGAGAGACCTGGAAAACAAGGACTGGGAACGGCTTATATCAATGCTTTCAGATGGGCACTCGAGCGTGATTATGAATATATTTTCGAAATGGATGCTGATTTTTCCCACGACCCTGCAGACTTACCCGTTTTACTGAATGAATGTATGAAAGGAACAGATCTGGCCATAGGCTCACGTTATGTTTCCGGTGTAAATGTTGTAAACTGGCCATTAAAAAGAATATTTATTTCGATCGGAGCTTCCCTGTATGTTAGATTTATCACAGGAATCCCGGTGAAAGATACAACGGCAGGTTTTATGTGCTATCGGAGGCAGGTGCTCGACACAATCCATTTGGACAAAATAAGATCCAAAGGTTACGGATTTCAGGTTGAAATGAAATTCTGGGCCTGGAAACATGGATTCATATTAAAGGAAATCCCGATCATTTTTAAAGATCGGACAGAAGGAATCTCCAAAATGAGCGGGGGTATCTTTAATGAAGCCTTCTGGTCCATTATTAAGATGAAGTATAACAGTATCTTCCATAAGAAAACATATTATAGAAACCGGTAAATCGATAGTTATGACTTCCACGCTTATACGAAATGCTACAATAATAAATGAACGAATCATCAAAAAGGCCAATATCCTGATTGAAGAGGAGAAAATCGTCCGTATTTCTGTCAGCGAGATCCCCCTGAAAAGTAAAAATATACGTATCATTGATGCAAAAGGAAAATGGCTCTTGCCGGGAGTCATTGACGATCATGTACATTTCAGAGATCCTGGTTTTCCGGAAAAAGCTGACTTCCACAGTGAGTCATTAGCAGCCGCAGCGGGAGGTATTACTTCTGTCATGGACATGCCCAATAGCCTGCCACAAACCACTACACGTGATCTCCTGAATGAAAAACTGGAACTCATAGCCGGCAAATCTGTAACCAACTATGCTCTTTATTTCGGAGCAACCAATAACAATATCAGCGAAATCAGAAAACTGGATCCGTCCAAGATTTGTGGAATCAAAGTATTTATGGGCTCTTCCTCCGGGAATATGCTTGTGGACAACCCAAAAAGTCTGGAGCAGATCTTTTCTGAAGCACCCGTTCTGGTGGCAGTACATGCGGAAGATGATACCATCATCCGTGATAATTTAGAGAAATATGAGCAAAGATATGGAATAAACATACCCGTAGTTTTACATCCACAAATACGATCTGCAGAAGCCTGCTACCGGGCCAGTGCCAAAGCTGTAGAATTAGCAAATATTTATGGAACCCGCCTGCATGTACTCCATCTTTCTACCGGACGGGAGATGAAACTTTTTGACAATAGCAAACCTGCGAAGGAAAAACAAATCACAGCAGAAGTATGTGTCCATCATCTGTGGTTTGACGAGTCGGACTATCTGAAATATGGAAACCTGATCAAATGGAACCCGGCAATTAAGTCCGGGAAGGACAAGGAAGAACTGCTGGCAGCTTTGCTGGATGGCCGAATCGACGTAGTAGCTACAGACCATGCTCCGCATACCTTGGCTGAAAAATTAAAACCTTACTTACTATCTCCCTCCGGAGGACCAATGGTTCAACACTCTCTCACAGCCATGCTGGAGCTGTATCATCAGAATAAGATCAGTCTGGAAATAATCGTAGAAAAAATGTGTCACACCCCGGCAGATATTTTCGGCATCCCCGACAGGGGTTACATACGGGAAGGATACAAAGCTGACCTCGTGCTGATCGACCCTGATCAACCCTGGACGGTAGAAAAAAACAATATTTTGTACAAATGCGGATGGTCTCCCTTTGAAGGAAATCAATTTACTTCCAGGGTTACGCATACTTTCATTAACGGACACCTGATATATGAAAACGGACAGATGGATACTACCTGCCGTGGAAAACAATTATCCTTTCTAAGATAAATCCATTATATAACTTTTTTACCGGCTCCCTAAGTTACACCCAAAAACACATGACATGAAAACAAATGTTTGTTACCATCTTATTTTGCTTGTGGTAATTTTTTTAGCGCTGCCTGCCTGCAAGAGACCTCCCCAGGCAGAAAACGACAATAGAAATCTACCGCAAAGTAAAGTTGCTGATACATCCTATTTTACCGCTGCATTCGGACAGGTTGCCAAACAAATTACCTACGACATAATTATTAAAAATGCCAATACCTATGATACCTGGACCACTACCTGCCTGCAGGGACTTGACCGGAAAACTTTCATTGATGAGATATTCCATGCTTTATACAGTGGCAAGCTTACCGCCCGGGATTACGGAACTAACAAAACATTTAGTGTAAAGAAAATTCATAATCTCGAAGATGATATTTTGAAAATACGTTCCCGTATTGCAAAAATTCAGTTTACCGAAGACTGGTTCCTGGACACAACAGACCTAAGTATGAAAAAAAGGGTACATTCGATGGTTCTCGGCTATGAGATATATGGAGACAGCGGACAAGTCAGAGGATATAAACCCGCTTTTAAAATCAATTTTAACACCCCTTAGTTATGGCTATTTATTCAGAAAAAGAAAGCATATCCCGTACTTTAAGACTGGTAGCTGAACAGATGATTACAGCAGCCCGCACGGCTCCAAAAGCAAGAGGTCGCAATAGCCTTGAGTTTCTCATTGTGGAAGGAGAAGACCTGGAAAAACTGGCCCAAAAGATGGAGGAGTTGGGGGAAAAAACCGGAGTATATTTCTTCGGGCGCGATGCCAACGACATACGCCGCTCGGAAGTGCTCATCCTTTTCGGCACACGTATCAAGGCCCTTGACCTACCCTACTGCGGATGGTGTGGATTTGAAGACTGCAGGGGAAAAAACCTTCATCCCGGTAATCCCTGTGCGTTTAATAATATAGACCTAGGTATTGCCATCGGCTCGGCTGTCAGTGTGGCCATGGACCACCGCATAGACAACCGCATCATGTACACGGTCGGACAGGCAGCTCGCGATTTGGGCTTTTTCGATCCGCAAATAAAAATAATCCTGGGTGTTCCGCTCAGTGCCACCTCAAAGAATATCTATTTTAACAGACCGGGTAAACCGGCCAGGTCATAAGCATATCCTGTTGCAATATCCAACATAGGAAATGAACGGAGCCCACCTGTCAGCATGCCTGCGAAGCAGGTTCCTGGCAGTGTGGAAAAGAGAGGAAATACGTAGTGACTGAATGATGAGGAGATAATGAGACGAAGAGAGGTTGTGAAAGGGTTAAAAGGCAGAAATGGACAACACTGACAGGTCACAAGGACACTGTCAGGTTTTTTTCTTATTATAATATCTACGTAGATATTCAACATCATAAGCTTTCTTTCCTGATGTGATATGGGGCCTGTGCTTCTTTAACCCCACCAATCCGTATAACAAGACTATCAAGAGAATAGTCAACCCAAGGACAATCCCCAGCAAAGGCAAATCACCCAGATCCTGTAACCAGAAAACCAACAGGATAAAAAACAAATTGATGGAAAGTAACACCCCGGTGGTCTGAATATGAGACAACCCCAGCTCAAGAAGGCGGTGATGCAGATGCCACTGGTCTGCCTCTAACGGTGAATGTCCCCTCAGGATACGCAGGAAAAAGACATGCAGCATGTCAATGAGTGGCAGGATCAGGACGGTAAAGGCCACCACCGGAGCAGAAGAAATTCTAAATACACCGTGAGCCTGCAGGTCATACTCCAGGAACCGGACGGTTAACACGCTCACCATCATCCCTAAAATCAGGGAGCCGGTATCACCAAGGAATATTTTATTTTTCCCCCGGGACAGATTAAAACGTAAGAAAGCCAGTAAACTGCCTGTCAACGAAAAACTAATGACCGCATATGCCGGAAAACCGGCGACAACAAACCAGACACCAAATACCACAGAAGATAATACCCCCATGCCCGAAGCCAGTCCGTCTATCCCGTCAATCAAATTAAATGCGTTAATCACCGCCACAAACACAAAGAGGGTAA
Organism: uncultured Rikenellaceae bacterium; assembly: GCA_964383915.1. Classification (GTDB taxonomy): domain Bacteria; phylum Bacteroidota; class Bacteroidia; order Bacteroidales; family VadinHA17; genus DRPN01. The sequence goes on along the minus strand of CAYLJE010000008.1, from coordinate 37,531 downwards.
ATAAAACGCTGGAGACATACCCTATTTGATAAATACCCAAAAAACCATGAATGTCTGTAATCCGTATATCTCCCAAAATAACGACCACAGCAGCCGCGAAAATCTGACCCAATAGTTTTTTTACCGGATCAATAATTAGAATATCATCTTTTATTCCGATAAAAAACAGTATGATCAATCCTGTAAAAACAAACAGTAATTCCCGGCTTTCACTGATCCCGGAAAAAAGAGCGGTAGCAATTGCAAAACCGGCAAAGACAGCCATGCCCCCCAGCGTTGGAATATTCTTCCTGTGCGAGGACCGGTTATTGGGCGAATCATATAATCCTTTCACCTTTGCCACTTTCAAAATAGTAGGAATAGACACATAGGTGATGAAAAAAGCAACCACAAATCCAGCCATAATATACCACCCGGACCTCATAAAAAAATCATATCCGTCAATCTCGGTAATCATTTTCGATAATAATTCACAAAGATAATCAATCCTCCCTACCCCCTGCGTATGATATATTGTGCGGTCAATCGTGTTTGTTGTGAGATCAATATACGGGTTCCCTGCAATTTACTCTCCATAGCTTTTTCAGAATAATGCCGGAATGTCAGCAAATCTACTCCCCGGTTAAAATAAACCTCAAAGTCCCGCTGTAGATTTTTTACTCTTTCCATAAAAAGTTCCCCGGGGTCATCAATACAGACAGAAATACTGATGGCCGATATTTGAACAAGGTTCATATTAAACCTCCATTCTTTAAACACACCAAAGAGTTTCTGCAGGTGCCGGTTTAATACAAAGGAGTAGTCCCGGGGAAATACCGACAGCAGAATTTGCCGGTTCTTACTGATAAATACCGGCACATGATGCTCCATTTCCTCAAAATCCCAGATAATGGTCCCCGGATTTTTCAGGTCATCCAGGCTACGCACCACCAATGGAATATGTTTGTTCTGCAAGGGTTTAATGGTTTTCGGATAGATCACTTTTGCTCCGTAAAAAGACATCTCTGCAGCCTCCTGATAAGATATCCTGGGCAAGAAGACAGCATCAGAACAAACGTGTGGATCGGCACTCATCACTCCCGGGACATCTTTCCATAAAATAACTTTATCTGCCTTTAATATACTGCCAAGGATAGCAGCCGTGAAATCAGATCCTTCACGGCCCAAAGTTGTCGGCACTCCTTTTTTCGTGGCTGCAATATATCCCTGTGTAAGATAAATTCTCTTCGATGAAAAAACCTCTCTTACCCGCCGTTCCGTTCCCTTCCAGTCCACCCTTGCTGCCCGGTAATCAGAGTCAGTAATGATTATATTCCGGATATTCTGCATGCTGATATCCTGATTTTCATACTCCAATACCCCTTTTATTATCACCGAGGAAAACAGCTCTCCATAAGAAACAACCCGGTCATACCAAGAGCCCCGGGACACATTCCCTCCTTCCGTTTTCACTGCTTGTTGAAACTCCTTAAAAAGATCTTCAAACACCCTATAAGTAACAGATGTATTATCGGAAATTAACTCAGACAATATTTGGTCATGATAGGCCTTCAGTTGCTCCAGTCTCTCATTTAATCTTATATCCTGATGATTAAAAGTAAGTTCGGCAATTTCCTCCAGAGCATTGGTGATTTTTCCAAATGCGGATACTACAATAATAAGAGGAGGTTCAACTTCGTGAAGCACCTGTAACATCTTGCGAATCCCCTTGGCATCTCTTAATACCGAACCTCCAAATTTATATATCAGCATTTATTTAAAATTTCAACAAAGGTAATAAACATCAACGACAGGATATAAAAAGTTAAAAAACCATAAATAACATAAACCAAAAAATATTCTGTTACTTTCGCAGTTAATTATAGAGAATAATCACTGATGAATCTCATACTTGACATAGGCAACAGTCGCACCAAAGGATATGTATTTGAGGATGATAAAATCATCCACAGGCAGGAAGCAACGGGGGAAGAAAGGAAAATTACAGAGATATTACTCAACCGGTTTCCCGGCATTCATTCCGGCATTGCCGTATCCACACGAAATATTAATCCCGGATTGACAAGCTTGTGCCGAAGCCGTCTAAAAAAGTTCATTGAATTAGGCCCGGACACAACGTTGCCTATCAAAAATCTGTATAAAACAAAAGAGACCCTTGGGTACGACCGGATTGCGGCAGCCGTAGAAGCCCATGCTTTATATCCCGGAAAAAATATTCTGATCATCGATGCAGGCACCGCTCTGACTTATGATCTGGTCACCCCTGACGGAGACTTTGCCGGAGGAAATATCTCACCGGGGTTAAAAATGCGATTCAGAGCACTGGCTGCTTTTACGGATAAACTCCCCCTGGTTAGCCCCGGCAGCACTTTCCCGTTGGCCGGAAAAACCACAAAAGAGGCCATTTCAGCAGGAATAGGATTAGGAATCCTGGCCGAAGTTGATGGAGTCATCGACCGCTTCAGGGAAGAATATAAACCCCTTGCCGTAATTGTTACCGGCGGAGATACCTTTTTTTTTGATAAAAAGTTAAAAAATAGCATCTTTGTGCTTCCGGAATTAACAGCTTTAGGATTAAACCGAATATTGAAATTTAATGTATAAAAACAAACATACTAAGATATTTATCCTTCTCTTATTTATATCTTTGGGTGGATTTAGCCAGACCACTTTTAATTCTCCTTTTTCTTTAAAAGGTATTGGAGACCTTCCCGGTAACGGATTTCCAAAAAACAGTGCCATGGGAGGAATCACAATCGGATTGCGAGACCCCGGACACATTGATTTTACCAACCCGGCATCTTACTCTGTCCGGGACAGCCTGTCTTTTGTGTTTAATTTCGGAGCACAAGGGAAAGCCAGTCAGCTCACGAGTGCAAATTCCTCGGCTAAAACGTATGATCTCAACTTTAACCATCTGGCTTTCAGTTTTCCCATCACACGTCATTTTGGCGTTGCGTTAGGATTTGTACCTTCCTCCTATATAGGATATACCATTAAAGAGACCGTATTGAAAGATGATCCGTTGTACAATCCCCAAATTGGAGAACTCGAGTATCTTTACCACGGAGAAGGAGGAATAACCCGCTTTTTCGTGGGATCAGCCATCGAGCTGTTTGATCATCTCTCTGTGGGCGCTAATTTTGATTATCTTTTTGGAGAAATAAAAAAAACACATGCCTTGAATTTCCTGGACAACCCGGAGAATTTTAATACCAAAATAGAACGACGGATAATTGTTAGTGATTTTAATTTCGATATCGGGTTGCAATATGAAACCCGTTTTGCTGAAAATAAACATCTGGTGATTGGTTTAACCGGAGGGAATAGCAGGAAAATCAATTTTTCACAGGAAAAATACAATTATGCTGTCCTGTCTTTTCCAAATGGATCAACATTTGATGACACGATCTCCTCTCAAATCACTTATGATTATATTACACTCCCTTATTACTTAGGGGTAGGAATCTCTTTTTCCAACGGTGAAAAATGGTTGGCCGGAATTGATTACTCCCGCCAGGACTGGTCTAAAGTAAATATTCCTTTCAGCAAAGATACCTATACTACAGCACAGTTTATCCGGGCTGGTTTTCAGTTTACCCCTAATCCAAGGGACTTCCGGCGTTATTGGAAAATCATCAAATATCGCTTTGGAGGACATGTTGGAAATTCGTATTTTAAAGTGAACAACAACGCGGTAAAAGACTTTGGCATAAGTTTTGGGGTAGGTTTACCGATTATTATGACACGTTCTTTTTTTAATGTGTCAATAGAAACAGGGTGGAGGGGTTCAAAAGAAAAAAATTATTTGGAGGAACATTATAATATTATAAACTTTGGATTATCTATTAACGACTTTTGGTTTATAAAAAGAAAATATAAGTAGAATCTAAAAACAAAAATATTATGAAAAGAATTATTAATGGTATGGTATTCCTGGGATTATTATTAGTAATAACTCCTGCTTTCGCCCAAGACCAGACACAACAACAGCAAAATAATATTACAGATTGTTTGAGGAATTATTCACTATATTACGAATACTACAAACAGAAAAATTATAACGAGGCTCTGCCTTTTTGGAGGTTGGTTTACAATAACTCATGCATGCAGATCATGTTGCAACAACCAAAATATAACAAAGTGCCCAGGGTTGTATATCAGAATGGAGCTTCCATCTACAAACATCTGATCGTAGATGCACTGAAAAATAAAAATGCAGATCTTGCAAATGCATATGTAGATACACTAATGATGATTTATAATAAAAGGATGGGCTCTTATCCTTCTGATTCGGCACGTGTGCTCGGCTATAAAGGAATTGACCTCCTCAAATTTAAAGGCAATGACCCGTCAGCTCTCAACGACGCTTACAGACTTCTGGCAAAGGCTATCAAGCTATATAAAGACAAAACACCGGTCCCCACCATGGCTGCTTTTATGGATATTACCATCTCTTTATACAAAGATAATATTGTTACCGGAGAAGAAGTAGTGAACAATTATGCCAAATTGTCAGATATCATTGAAAAAAAACTGAATGAGGAACCGAATAATACAGAGGTGCAAAAATTAAAAGATAATATTGCCTCGTTATTTACCAGCAGCGGAGCTGCCACATGTGAATCCCTGATATCACTATTCTCTCCTCATTTTGAGGAAAATAAAAACAATCCTGAAGCTTTAAAAAAATACATCTACTGGTTAAAGAATACAGATTGTACTGACAAGGACCTTTACCTGCAATCAATGATCGCATTGAATAAAATTCAACCGGCATCCAGTCTGGCATTTGATATTTCCCAGATACTTAAAAAACGGGGACAATATGACAAAGCGATCAACTACCTGAAACAAGCCGTTACCCTGGAATCTGACGGAAGTTCCAAAAGCAAGTTTTATCTTGATATAGCAGATATCACCTTCCGTATTAAAAAGGATCTCCCCAAGGCAAAAGATTATTGCGAGCAAGCCATTCAGTCAGATCCAAAATCCGGATTACCACATATCCTTCTGGGATCTATTTATGCCAACGCAAAAAATTACGGGGATAATGAACTGGCACACCAATCTGTATTCTGGGCCGCAGTGGACCAGTTCACCCTTGCCAAAAAGAAAGATCCTTCCCTGACAGACATGGCCAACGAACGTATCGCTATTTATTCGAAACATTTTCCCTCTAACGAAACAGTTTTCTTTTTTGGCTTCAAAGAAGGAAGTACATATGTAATAAAGGGATGGATAAACGAAACAACAAAAGTAAGGACCCGGAAATAAAACCGTCTCTTACAAACTTTAGAATCATTACCCTTATTCTTCTTACCTTAGGAGGTGTCCTGTTTTCTTCCTGTAAGAAAAATGACCTGTCAGTCATCAATAATCTGACACAGGTCGATACCCTGCCCTCTCAAACCATACAAAACCTTACTACTATATATATGGATACCGGTAGAGTACAAATGATCATAAAAGCCCCTATGGTAAATTATTATACCAATAAAGAAGAACCTGTCATGATTTTTCCGGAAGGGATACATGTAAATTTTTTTAACAGGAAAGAAAAAATTGAAACCCACCTGCAGGCAGGCTATGCCATATATTATCAAAAAAAAGACCTGTGGGAAGCCCATGATAGCGTAATCGCTGAAAATTCCATGCATGAAAAACTTAACGCCGAGATTTTGTTTTGGGATGTCGCCAATAAACAAATCTATTCAGATAAGTTTGTTCGCATTACCACCCCTGATGAAATTATTTTTGGGGAAGGATTCAAATCTGACCAGGCTTTTAACGACTGGAATATCAACCATGTCAGGGGAACCGTTTATATAAAATCACAAACAAAAAAGAAACAGCCACCAAAACAGAAATAATAAGCATTGACAAATGAAAACAATGGAATATTTATGGTTCCTTGTCGGTTTAATATCATTCATTGCCGGCATACATGCATGGGCTCGTCATGATTTGAGAAGCAGTCTGATTTTTTTTCTGATGGTGGTTATTTCTGCTTTTATGTTTACTCTCCGTGTGAGATTGCGTAAGAAAAATAACCAATCAAAAAAAACAAAAGGGAAATAATGACAGGCACTTACTATATTATTGTAATCATAACCCTGTTTTTCTCGGCTTTTTTTTCCGGAATGGAGATTGCCTTCCTCTCTTCCAATAAACTACGGCTTGAGCTGGATAAAAACAAGGACACTTTCCCAGCCAGAATACTTTCTGTATTTTCAGAAAATCCGGGACAGTATATTGTTACCATGTTGATTGGTAATAATACTGCACTGGTGATCTATGGGATTTTTATGGCCCTCTTGCTTGATCCCGTCGTCCGGCTGTTTTTTCAAACGGAAACCTGGATACTGATTGCAAAAACCATTATCTCTGCGTTGGTCATCCTGATAATAGCAGAATTTATCCCCAAAGCTCTGTTTCGCACTATACCAAATATTTCCCTCAAAATTTTTGCTGTACCTATAGCTTTCTTCTACTATCTGTTTTATCCTGTGGGACAATTTACCATTGCCCTGTCCAATACCATCCTTCGCTTTTTCTTTCATGTAAAAAACCCATCTAAACCCGTTAATAATGTTTTCGGAAAATCTGACCTCAACCTTCTTTTACATGAAAAACAGCAGGAAAAAGAAGAAAAGGGAGAAGAAGATCACAGTCTTCGCATTTTTCAGCATGCCCTGGATTTCTCTAAAGTCAAATTAAGGGAATGTATGATCCCTCGAACAGAGATTATGGCACTGGGTCAAAACGCATCTGTCGATCAGCTACGCAATACATTCATTGAAACCGGATTTTCCAAACTGCTTATTTATGACGGAAACATTGATAATATCATCGGATATGTAAATATTAAAGATTTTTTCTCCGATCCCGACAATATAAAAACGTTGCTTCATCCATTGATCATCGTCCCCGAATCAATGCCAGCCAATAAACTACTGGGCTTGTTTGTCGGAAAGAAAAAAAACATTGCCCTGGTTGTGGACGAATTCGGAGGAACCTCAGGGATAGTTACCATAGAAGACATCCTGGAAGAAATTTTCGGGGAAATAGAAGATGAACATGACACCTCTGCCCTCATTGAAAAAAAAGTAGCTCCTGGAGAATATATTTTTTCCGGCCGTCTGGAAACAGATTATCTCAATGAAAAATACAACCTGGATATACCTGAAAGGGATGACTATGAAACCTTGGCCGGATTTATTTTACATCACTTTGAGAACCTTCCTAAACCCAACCAAAGAATAGTTATTCAATCATTCGAAATTCATATCCTTAAAACAACAGAAACCCGTGTGGATTTGGTACGATTAAAAAAACTACCTCCCAAATAATAAGGAAGGGGCCCCTGTAAATCATTTGAACACTGAAATCTCAGGTGACACATCCCTGCCTTAAGAAAAACGTATCCCGAATGCATCTCTTATAAAGTATTTTACTACGATTTCCAACCATTGTATTCCGCAATTTTTTATATTTGCAGCCTGAATTTTAGATTATCTTTAGATATAAATGAAATAATTAAATGGCAACACTACAAAAAATCAGAGACAAATTCGGAATCATTGCGGCTGCATTTGTAGCTATTGGCTTGCTGGGTTTTATTATTAATCCTTCCACGTTTAAGAAACTGGGGGTAAAGAAGCAATATGAGGTGGCCCGCGTCGCCGGAAAATCAATCTCTATACAAGCTTATGAAAAACGGATTAATAACCTGACAGAAATCTATAAAATATCAGGGAATGCCAATGTGGATGAAGAAACATCCAAAAATATCCGTAAACAGGTCTGGGAAGACATGATCAGGGAAAATGTCCTCACCCCTGAATATAAAAAACTGGGGTTGGATGTCAGTTCTGACGAATTATTTGACCTGGTTCAGGGAGATAATCCTCATCCTTTTGTCCGGCAAATCTTTACCGATAAAAATACTGGTTATTTTGATCGTGCAGCCCTGATCCGTTTCCTTAAAAATATGGATAATGATCAAACAGGAAAACAAAAAACATACTGGTTATTTCTGGAAAAACAAATATATAATGAACGCCGGATTACAAAATACCTGAATCTGATCAGACAGGGACTTTACGCCACTGATTTTCAAGCCAAAGAAAATTACCAGGAAAACAACAAAAAAGCTAATTTTAATTATATCTCCCGGTTGTTTGATGAGGTGCCGGACAGTTCGGCTACCGCAACGCAAAAAGATATGGAAGCATACTATAAAAAACACAAAGATAACTATACACAATCGGCCGATAGAAAAATAGAATATGTTGCTTTTGAAGTGTCACCTTCAACAAAAGATATTAAGACAGCAAAAGACTGGATCAACAAAATAAAACCTGAGTTTGAAGCTGCCGGGAATATCAGGGAATTCGTTAATCTGAATTCAGACCTTCCTTATACCGACCGCCATTATGCTTATGGTGAACTAACCCCGGATTCCCTGAACGACATTATGTTTCATGCCAAACCGGGTTTTGTTTATGGCCCTTATGAAGAAAAAGAAACCTTTAAACTGGCTAAACTTGCTGCCATTGATTATTTACCGGATTCTGTACATGCCCGACATATCCTGATTGCTTTCGACCCGAATAAAACCAAAGAAGCAATCAAACAGAAAGCCGACAGTGTCAAAAACCTTATACAGAAAGGTGCTGACTTCGGACTTTTGGCTTCCGGACTGTCTAGCGACAAAGGTTCTGCTCAATTAGGCGGAGATATAGGTTGGTTTAAAGAAGGGATGATGGTTAAACCTTTCAGTGATGCTTGCTTTTTAGGGAAAAAGAATGATCTGCTGATAGTGGAAACCCGTTATGGATATCATATTATTCAGATCCTCGATCAAAGTAAAAAAATTAAAAAACTTGAAGTGGGATTTATTCAACGAAAGATAGAACCCAGCTCAGCTACTTACAATAATATATATTCCATCGCCAGCCGCTTTGCGGGAGTAAACAATACTTATGAAAAATTTATTAAAAATATCAAAACCAATAATTACGATAAACATATAGCCGTAGTAGGAAAAAATGACGAGAACATTCCGGGACTTGAATCAGCACGAACGTTGATCAAGGCAGCATACAAAACGGATAACAACCATATCATCCTGGATCCTACCAATCAAGCTGTATTTGAACTGGGGAACAAGTTTGTGATAGCTTATGTAACCAATGTTAAAAAAGAAGGGATAGCCCCCTTAAAGGACGTAAAAGAAGATGTCCGTTTACAGGTATTAAAAGAAAAGAAAGCCGAAGCCCTGACTACAGCTTTAACAGCTAAAATGAAAGGGATACAAACGCTTGATGAGCTGGCCTCAAAAATCAACACACGTATTCACGAAGCTTCCAATATCACATTCAATGCCTTCTCGATACCCGGGGCAGGAATCGAACCGGCATTAAATGCCATAGCTTATGTATGGCCTGCTGATAAACTAACCCATCCCGTAAAAGGCCTCAATGGTGTCTATGTGGTCAATGTCACTTCAGTCACAGAACCGGAGAACACTTCGAATTTTAAATCAGAAAAGAACAAACTCCTGACTACCTATCGTACAAGAACAAATTACGAAGCTTACGAAGCATTAAAAGAACATGCCAAAATCAAAGACGAAAGATCTAAATTCTTTTAATACACAAATAAAGGCCGGGAAGTTTCCGGCCTTTATTTCTAATCCACATTATCATTAAGATAGGGATTCTCATCACTCAGCTTGGTCTCGTTATCTTCCTCATCCACAAAAAGAGAGTATTTGGATATCTTTCTTTTTGAAGAGGATGTGGAGAGTTGATCCAGTTTAATGTTTTTCCTCCTATAGGCCGGTTCTTCTTCCAAACGCACAATCTCTTCTTCTTTCGGAATTGTATTCATCTCATTTCCGTGTAACAAAGTCTGTTGAAATTTGATTTTTTCAATCCGTTCTTTTGTCTTATCCGTAATATTCTCTTTTATGCTGTTCCTAAGAGGGCTTGCTACAGGAGTATTACGGCTTTCAGAAATATCTGACACATTAAACTCGATGGTTTGTTGACGTTCATCAGCATCTTCTAATTTATAGGTCCCGTGTCCATGCGTTTTATCTGTCACTTCAAAACCGGCAGTATTCCCAAAATTAAATTCATCGAGTGGAACACTCTCTTTTTTCTTATGGTAACTATATAATTCCGGAATACTGTTGGCAGGAAAACCGGTAGCAATAATGGTAACATTAACAGCATCATCCAGTGAATCGTCACCGCAGGTACCCCAGATGATAAGTGCATCATCAGCAGCACTGGCACTAACATAATCGGTAATCTCTCCCACCTCATCCATGCTGATCTCGTTTTTACCTGATGTAATATTCAGCAAAATACTCTTCGCCCCGGTAATATCATTTGAGTTCAGCAGTGGAGAGTTAAGCGCTTCCTCTATGGCTTTGCGGGCCCTGCTTTCACCAGAAGCCGATCCGGATCCGAGAATAGCTACCCCACTGTCACGAACAACGGTTTCTACATCGGCAAAATCCACATTGATGTATCCGTGGACAGTAATGATCTCGGCAATGCCCTTTGCCGCCAAAGACAAGACATTATCCGCTTTGGAAAAAGCTTCCGAAAGTTTCAGGTCTCCGTATATCTCACGTAGTTTTTCATTATTGATGACCAGCAAAGAATCTACATATTTCCGAAGCTCATCAATGCCTTCAATGGCCTGATTTATTCTTTGTCTTCCCTCAAAACGGAAAGGAATGGTAACAATAGCAACTGTCAGGATACCTTTTTCCCTGCATGCTTGTGCGATCACAGGCGCTGCTCCCGTCCCGGTGCCTCCCCCCATTCCTGAAGTGATAAAAACCATTTTTGTATTATCACCAAGGGCAGTTACCACATCATCAAGATTCTCCATGGCCGCTTGTTTTCCTATATCCGGTTTACTTCCGGCGCCTCTTCCCTCGGTAATTGATTCACCAATCTGCACCTTCACCGGGACAGGACTACCGTTAAGCGCCTGTGCATCTGTGTTGCACACTACAAAATTCACATCCCGGATGCCTTGCTGGTGCATAAAATTCACAGCATTACTGCCCCCTCCTCCAATACCCAGTACTTTTATGATGGAAGATCGTTCCGGGGGAAGATTAAAATCCATTAATCCTTCAGCCATTTTTTCGTATTTTTATGATTCATTATTTTTACATCTCCATGCCATTATCTGCAAAGATATCTACCAGAAACTTTTTCCACCGCTCAATAAACTTTCCTGTTTTTTCCTGAGCTTTTGCTTCATTAAGGTCTTCCCGGGCATGTGCTGCCCCGGTTTTCATTTTCTCTTCCCGTCTGGTATCATTTTTCATATATTCCATCCCTTTCAAAACCAATCCAACTGCAGTTGCATACATCGGCTGGTTGATTTCTTCTTCAACCTCCCCACCCAGGTGTTCATTGGGATAACCAATACGTACATCAAAGCCTGTCTTAAATTTAACCAACTGAGGTAAGTGCCTAAGCTTGGCCCCTCCGCCGGTGAGTACAACGCCGGCAGCCAGTTTATCAGCCACTCCTGAATTTTCTATCTCATACATAACAGCATCTATAATTTCCTCCATCCGTGACTGAATAATATGAGCCAGACTTTTAAAAGAAATTTCCTTGGATTCCCGGCCACTGATACCCGGGATAGTCACCACCTTATCTTCGGGAGCAAAATCGCCCAGTGCAGACCCATATTTGGTCTTTAACAGTTCGGCATGTCTGTTCAAAATAGCACATCCCTCCTTGATATCCTTTGTGATCACATTCCCTCCGAATGGGATAACGGCTGTATGACGGATCACATTATCGTAGTAAACGGCAATATCTGTCGTCCCACCACCAATATCCACCAGCGTCACCCCTGCTTCCTTCTCATCATCCGTAAGTACAGCCTCAGATGAAGCCAGCGGCTCCAAAATCATGTCTTTAATCTTCAGACCAATACGGTTTACACATTTCTCTATATTCTTCGCCGAAGCTACTTTCCCGATCACAATATGAAAATTTGCTTCCAGGCGGCGCCCGGACATCCCCACCGGATTCTTTACCCCTGTTTCATTATCTACAATAAAATTCTGCGGAAGGACATGAATAATCTCCTCCCCCACATCAATAGGGATCTTGTTCATATCCTCGATAAGCTTCACGATATCCTCTTTTTTGATCTCTTCTTCATCACTATCCCTGTTAATATACCCACGGTTCCGTATACTGCGGATATGCTGTCCTGCTATCCCTACATATACCTCTTCGAAGATAATAGAAGATTTTAACTGAACCTCTTCTACAGTCTTTTTCAGCGCATTGACAGTTTCCTCAATGTTCAGAACCACCCCTCGCTTAACCCCAGTAGAAGGTGCCTTACTTAAAGCAAGAATCTCAATCTGGCCGGATTCATTTTTTCTCCCTGCCAGACAAACAATTTTTGTGGTGCCAATATCGATGGCAGCAACAACCGGTTGTTGTTTTTCCATAGTCATACGTATTTTACTATTTGTCGTTTTAGTTTATTTATCTTTTCGTGCATACAATCTGATCCTTAAATTTCAGGTTTATGGTAGTGTACTTATTCCATCCAACGTTATTCAGGCCATGGGTATAAAATACATACAGTTTACGGAACTTCCTTATGTAATCTGATATATCCCCAAAAATGATGGCATGAGAACCTACGCGGGGAGTTAACATATATTCACCTGCCCTGTTAACATAGATCTCTTCAATTTGTGCTTTCCAGAAAGGAACAGAATCAATATGCCGGGCCAGTTGATAGATATCCTGCAAACATCCCGGTTTTGCAAGATCATGTATTGCTTGAAATGAAAGCACCCGGCCGGGTAATGGAATGTTTCCGGTAGCCACCAGTATATGTACCGGATATTTGAAAGAAAAAGGCAGGATGTACCCTTCTTCATCCAGGAAAAAGTCCGGATATCCGGGACGGTAAATCTGCACAATAGGCTTACGTTGAATGATATCTATATGAAGATTTCCTGTCACATCCTTATATGCTTCCGCTTTTTTAATATAAGGATGACGCATCAGATCTTTTTCTATTTTTTTCGTATTAATACTCCATAACGGCATGCCCAATAGTTTTCCCTCACGATCCAATAGCAGGTCTTTTATATCATTTCCCGAGACAAATTGTACCTGCATGGAGTCTAGTATATGTGGAACAATGGCGCGACATACCAACGTTTTTTCTTTCTCTGCCACTGCCCCTGTCAACAAAATCAGGATGGCAGCCAGGGAAAAATACCCCTCTACCTGCAATAGTTTCGGTATGAATTTCTTACCCTTCATGTTGATCCATTTCTTCATAAATCATTTCGATCGGCTGCACCAATCGGTCAATATCGCCTGCCCCCAATGTTAAAAGAACCTCGGGACGATGCTCCCGTATCCATTCCGGGATATCTTCTTTCTTCATCAGGGTTTTATCTTTTATTTTCATTTTTTTCAGGATCATTTCTGATGTCACTCCGGGAATTGGTTTCTCCCGTGCCGGATAGATGTCCAACAGGATAGCATGATCCAGCAGATCCAGGCTCCCGGCAAATTCTCTGGCAAAATCACGGGTACGACTAAATAAGTGAGGTTGAAATATTCCGGTAATCTTTTTCCCGGGAAACATTTCTTGTGTTGACTCTATGGCCGCTTGTAACTCAACAGGATGATGAGCATAATCATCGATATAGACATAACTATCTCTGTTTATCCTGATATCAAAACGACGTCTTATCCCTTTAAACAGAAAAAGAGATTTCCGGATGGCATCACCGGAAATACCAAGCAAATGACTCACAGCCACAGATGCCAGCGCATTTTCCACATTCACACGGCCAGGCAAGCTGAGGTGAATATCCCGAATAATTCCATCGGGAGTAAGCACCTGAAAAATATGATATCCGTCCTGATAAAAAAGATCTGTTGCTACATAATCGGCTGGGGCTTGTAACCCATAAGTAAACCAGTCCGCTTCGCTATTTACGCTGCGATCTACCGGCAAACCGTTATGTATCAAAATCTTACCCCCTGGCCTTACCTGGCTTAAAAACTGATGAAATGACTCCACCAGGTGCGCATGCGTATGATAGATATCCAGATGATCGGCATCCAAAGCGGTTACGACAGCTATCTCCGGATGAAGTTGGAGAAAGGAACGGTCAAATTCATCAGCCTCCAGTACTACCCAGTCACTCCTCCCTATCAACAGATTGGTATCATAATTTTTACTGATCCCTCCCAGAAAAGCAGTACAATCCAGAACCGATTGTTTCAAAATATGTGCAATCATGGTGGAGACCGTTGTTTTACCATGGGTCCCCGCCACAGCTACCGGCCTCATATGATCCGAAACCATTCCCAGCACCTGTGCCCGTTTATAGAGCGGAAATTGCTTCTTTCTGAAATAAACCAGTCCCGGATGATCCTGTGGAACAGCCGGTGTATAAACAACCATTGTATCCGGTTTCTTATCAGGATCACGGTAATCCTGCGGAATAGCTTGTACCGTATCTTCAAACATAACAGGAATATCCTCTTTTTGCAAAGCGTCCGTTATGGCCGAAGAAGTTTTGTCATAACCGGCCACATCATATCCTCCTGCATGAAAATAACGCGCCAGGGCACTCATACCGATCCCTCCGATGCCGATGAAGAAGATTCTGCTATATTGTGTTATATCGCTCATTTTCTTTTTCCCGCTAATTTGAGTATCTCACTTACAATATCCCGACTGGCTTCCGGTCTGGCCATTTTCTTAAGATTTTGCGACAACACCCGCATCTTCTGTGCATCATCCAGTAGTGTCAGAGCTTCTGCCAGCAAGTGTTCCTCCGCATCATGATCCGCGATCATCAGGGCTGCCTCATGCTGCACCAATGCCATGGCATTTTTTGTCTGATGATCTTCGGCTACATTGGGTGACGGCACCAGAATCACCGGTTTCCCCACCACCGCCAGTTCGGAGAGCGTCCCGGCTCCGGCCCTGGAAATAATCATTGTGGCCGCAGCATACACCCTATCCATCCTCCGGATAAAATCCATTACCAGCACATGGGGCATGGACCTGTTCTTCATCTCCTTTTTTATCTGTACATAGTAGCTCTTTCCGGTCTGCCAGATCAGGGAAATCGGTTTGTCATGAATGGTATCAAGATGGTTCAGAATGGCCTGGTTGATGGTCCCGGCACCCAGACTCCCGCCCAACACAAGGATTATCTTATGCCCTTTCGGAATTCCATAAAATGTATAAGCTTCTTTTGGTGACACACGGCTTGTACCGATCTCTTCTCTCACCGGATTACCTGACAACACCAGTTTTTCCGGTGGAAAGTATTTGTTCATTCCTTCGTATGCCACACAAATGACCGAAGCCCGGGAAGCCAGCCAGCGATTGGTTACTCCCGCATATGAATTCTGCTCCTGTATCAAAACGGGAATTCTTTTCCTGCCGGCTATTCTTACCATAGGTCCGCTTGCATAACCTCCCACCCCCACGACCACATCCGGACTAAACCTGTGAATAAGAATACGCGCCTTTTTCATGCTCTTTACCAATTGTATAATGACCGGAATATTTTTCAGCTTGTTCTTTCTGTCAAAGCCCCGGACAGGTAAACCTTCTATGTTGAACCCTGCTTCCGGCACTTTTTGCATCTCCATCCTCCCTTCTGCCCCGACAAACAGGATTTCTACCCCCGGAACTGTATTTTTCAGCTCCCGGGCAATGGAAAGGGCAGGAAAGACATGTCCTCCTGTCCCTCCTCCGCTAATAATCACTCTCAACGACCTGTTCATCTGTTATTTCCATTTGTTTTTTATCTATATTCCTGCTTATATTTAGAATGATTCCCAACTCAATACTGGTAAACAACATGGATGAGCCGCCCATGCTTACCAGGGGCAGCGTCTGACCTGTTACCGGGAAAAGCGTGACAGAAACGCCCATATTCACAAAAGCCTGCGTAACAATCAGCAGTGTCAGACCAATAACCAGAAAAGCAGGGAAGGTACTACTACACCTTCTCACAATTACGCCCGCTCTGAAAAGCAGGATAAGATAAGCCAGCATGATCGGGATTGCCCCGAATATCAATCCGTATTCTTCCACAATAATGGCAAAAATAAAATCAGAATAAGGATGTGGTAAAAAATTACGCTGAGTGCTCTTTCCCGGTTTCTTCCCAAATAATCCTCCCGTTGCTACTGCAATTTTTGCCTGTTCTACCTGATAAACCTCAGCATCATCTCCGTTGACAAAATTTTCTATTCTGTTCTCCCAGGTAGATATCCGTCCTTCGTGCTTTGTCAACAACGCAAAACCTATAAACAGACCTCCGGCTACGACAGCTATTCCGACAATACCTAACAGGATATTAAACTTGACTCTTCCGATAAACATAAGAACAAGACTGACAACAAAAACGATGAGAGCTGTTGATAGGTTAGCCGGCAAAATCAGTGCTGAGATGATTAATACAGGCCATGCCATAGAATGCATGACTTCTCTCATATTCCTAACCCTGTCCTGTCTCAGAGATAAGACCCTGGCCAAATACATGATCAGAGACATCTTTGCAAAATCTGAAGGCTGAATGGTAAAGCCAAGCCCGGGCAGGGTCAGCCACCGGGTAGCTTCATTCATACGGGTTCCGGACAGCAGAGTGATCAGAAGCAGGAAAACGGACATCCAGAGAAACAGCCGGGATAACTGAAAATAAAAACGATAAGGGATCAGATGAACCACAAAAATAATGGTTATCCCTACCCCCAGAATCACCCCGTGACGGATCAGGTAATACATCGTATTTCCTCCCATCTTCTTATAAGCCAGGGTCCCTGTCGAACTGTAAACAGCCAGAAGGGAAAAAACGGCCAGAAGGAAGATCATCCCCCAGATCACCTTGTCTCCCTGTAGATATTTTTTAATGTTTACCCCCATAAAAAAATCATATTCTTATTTATAAATTACGTACTGCCTGTTTAAACTGCCGGCCCCGGTCCTCATAGTTGTAAAAAAGATCAAAACTGGCACATGCCGGTGACAACAAAATCGTATCCCCGTTCGTCGCCAGAAAATAAGCCTGCTGAACGGCTTCTTTCATCGACCGGGCTTCCACAATGGTAGGGATCACTTCCTTAAAAGATGCCTTCAGTTTACGGTTATCCTTGCCCAGGCATACCAACGCCTTTACCTTTTCTCCGGCCAGATCAGTCAATATGCTATAATCATTTCCTTTATCAATACCTCCGGCTATCCATACCACTTTCGTGGTCATCGTCTCAAGCGCATACCATACCGAATTGACATTGGTGGCCTTGGAATCATTGACAAACTGAATCCCGTGAACCCGTAACACAGGCTCCAGACGATGCTCCACCCCCTGAAAGTCGGACAGACTTTCACGGATAGTTTCTTTACGGATATGTAACACCTGTCCGGCTATTCCGGCGGCCATGGAATTATATACATTGTGCTTTCCCTGAAGAGCTAAATCCATTATTGACATAGTTATAATTTTATTTTTATAGTTAATATTCAATTGATCATTTTCAAAATAGGCTGTCTGTCCTTTTTTCTCCTCGAGAGAAAAGGTAAGCCGTTCTGCAGAAAGATCCATCATGGGCACCTGTTGTTTCAGTATCGGATCATCATAACAATAAATACACGTGTCCCCGGGACCCATATTCCGGAATATCCTCAGTTTGGAACGGATATATTTCTCCATGTCATACCCGTATCTGTCCAGATGGTCCGGCGTGATATTCATTATTACAGCCACATCTGCCTTAAAATCAACCATACCATCCAGTTGAAAGCTGCTTAACTCAATAACATAATAATCAGTATCTTCCTCCGCCACCTGCATAGCCAGACTCTTCCCGATGTTCCCGACCAGAGTTACCTGTAACCCTGCTTTTTTCATTATGTGATAGATCAGTGTAGCTGTGGTTGTTTTCCCATTGCTACCTGTCACGCAGATTTTCCTGCCCTGCATAAATCTGCCTGCAAATTCAATCTCGGAGATAACAGGAATGCCTGCTTCTTTCATCTGCTTTACTACAGTGGCATTATCCGGGATTCCCGGACTTTTTATTACCTCTCCGGCAGTAAGCAATTTCCGAAGGCTGTGAGCATTTTCTTCAAAAGATATATGGGTATCCACCAAACGCTTCCGGTATTTCTCCTTTACCATCCCTGCATCTGAAACAAACACATCGTACCCTTGTTTCTTTGCCAGAACAGCTGTTCCTGTCCCGCTTTCTCCTGCTCCCAATATGACGATAAATTTATTCATCGGCTATCTGATTTTCAAAGTTACCACCGTAATAACAGCCAGCATGATGGCCACAATCCAGAACCGCGTAACAATTTTAGGTTCTGCGTATCCTTTCATCTGATAATGATGATGAAGCGGGGACATAAGAAAGATTCTCCTGCCTGCACCCAGCCTGCGTTTGGTATATTTGAAATAACTCACCTGCATGATCACACTGAGACTTTCCATCAGGAAGATTCCACACAGAATAGGTATGAGCAACTCTTTTCTGATGATAATAGCAAATACAGCAATAATACCTCCCAGGGAAAGGCTTCCGGTATCGCCCATAAACACCTGGGCCGGATAAGCATTATACCAGAGAAATCCAACAGTAGCCCCGATAAACGAACTGGCAAAAATCACCAGCTCTCCCGAATTGGGAATAAACATAATATTCAGATAATCGGCAAAAACCATGTTGCCGGAAACATAAGCCATCACCCCGAGTGTTGCCCCTACAATAGACGATACCCCGGTATCCAGCCCATCCAGCCCGTCTGTAAGATTGGAACCGTTCGAAACGGCCGTAACAATAAATATAGTAACCAATACAAACACAATCCATCCCCAGAATTCACGGTTTCTTCCGACAAAACTTACCAGGGAGTTATAGTTAAATTCATGATTCTTTATGAAAGGAATGGTTGTCACCGTAGATTTAATATTACGGTAGGTATATTCCGGAAAGGTTGCGTTCTCACTGACCCTGGCTGTTCTGCCTGCCTGTAAGGTTTTCTCTTCCGGCACTTTCTCCCGGGTATAAACCTGGTCACTGGTATAAAGTATGATCCCTACAATCAGCCCCAGGATAACCTGTCCGATGATCTTAAACTTACCGGCCAGTCCTGCTTTGTTCTTTTTAAAAACTTTAATATAATCATCTATAAACCCTATGAACCCTAACCATACGGTTGTAATCAACATCAGAATTATATACACATTCCCCAGATCGGCAAATAACAAAACAGGAATCAAAATGGAAGACAGAATAATAATACCACCCATGGTGGGGGTCCCTTCTTTTCTAGACTGTCCTTCCAGACCCAGATTCCGAACCGTTTCTCCAATCTGCATGCGTTGCAGCCAGCGAATGATGGATTTACCAATAATCATGGACATAATCAGGGAAGTAATCACGGCACTGGCCGACCGGAAAGAAATATATTCAAACAACCCGGCACCGGGAACATTCAATTTATCCAGATATTCAAATAAATAATATAGCATACCTATCCTTTTATCGTTACTTCCTTGGCTGGTAAACGTTTCCCGGCCCCAATTGTTCGGCCAGAAATTCCCGGTCATCAAAATGAACCCTGACTCCTTTTATTTCCTGGTAATCCTCATGACCTTTCCCGGCTACAAGTACAATATCCCCCGGAGCTGCCAGCCTTACCGCTGTTTTTATGGCTTCCCCCCTGTTTGTCATACTGATTACCTTCTTCTGCTCTTCTTTTGTAAGTCCTTCCAGCATATTCCGTATGATCTCTTCCGGGTCTTCATCCCGTGGATTATCCGAGGTAAGTATCAATATATCACTCAGTTCATATGCCAGCTTCGCCATCCGGGGACGTTTACTCCGGTCACGATTCCCTCCGGCACCCATTACCGTCACAACCTTTTCATGTCCCCTCCGTAACTGCCTGATTGCTTTTAACACTTTCCCAATAGCATCCGGCGTATGCGCATAGTCCACAATACCTACAACACCCTCCGGAGAATGGAACACTTCAAAGCGTCCGGCCACCGGAGGTAAAGCACTCATCTTCTCCAGAACCAATGTGCGATCTGCCCCAAGTAAGACAGCAGTCCCATATACTGCAGTCATATTAGAAGCAGAAAACTCCCCCACAAAAGATACCCAAACTTCCTGTTTATCAATAGCAAGCAAGGTTCCATCAAGATGACTTTCCAGAATCCTTGCACGAAAATCAGCAGGGCTTTTTATCCCGTAGGTATGTACCTTTGCTTTTGTATTCTGAACCATGACCTGTGCGTTCCTGTCATCTGCATTGACCAGAACAAAAGCCTCCGGCGGCAGATGATCGAAGAACTTCTTTTTGGCATAGAGATAGGATTTATAATCATGATGATAATCCAGGTGATCCTGTGTCAGATTGGTAAAAATGCCTCCGGCAAATTGTAAACCGGCAATCCGGTCCTGATCGGCCGCATGTGAACTTACCTCCATAAAAACATGATCACAGCCGGCTTCCAGCATTTTGGCCATATAACTATGGAGCGTCAGAGGATCGGGTGTGGTATGCGATGTTTTATAAACAGTTTCGTCAATGCAGATTCCAGTGGTAGAGAATAAACCTGCTTTGTGACCCAGAGCACGGAACAGACTATACAGGGAAGTGGCGATGGTGGTTTTACCGTTTGTTCCCGTAACCCCTGTTAATAACAGTTTATGCGACGGGTCGCCATAATATAAAGAAGCCAGTTTCCCCAACATGACCGCACTGTTGGTAACCTGAATCCATGTGATCCCGGGATCAGGATGTTCAGGGATTGCTTCACAGCAAATACCGGAAGCTCCTTTTTTTATAACTTCTTCAATATAACGATGACCGTCGGTATGACCCCCCCTTACCGCCACAAAAAGATCCCCCGGTCCAATCCTGCGCGAGTCAAATCCGATCTTGTTAAACCGCTCGCCTCCGGATGCAATGATCCGATTAATTCCATCCAAGCGTTTTATATCCTCTAAACCGATCATATCAGCCTTTTATTTCAAACTCATTTCGAGACGGATGGTCATTCCCCGCCCGGCCGGGGTCCCCGGCGCCAGGGATTGTTTTTTTACCGTACCCCAACCGTCAGCAATCACCTTTATTCTTTCTCTCTCCAATAAATACAAGGCATCTTTCAGTCCCATCCCTGTCACATTAGGTACTAAAAACCCGGTAACAGTTAAAGGCATTTCCTCCACCAGTGAATCCCTGCTGCTGACCCGCACCCATTCATCCTCGTCTTTCCCGGGGACAAAAGGAATACCCAACGTCCTGAACACATATTTTGTCTCGGGATTATACCCGTTTTTACTGTAAGGAGCACTCTTCGAACGTCCTGCATAAGCCAGGTAGTCCCGCTGCATATCCAAACTGGTAGCATATACTTTATCCGCTACTTCACGAAACACCGGCCCTGCCACCAAATTGCCATAATACACCGCGTTAGAGGGAGCGCTGACCACAACAATACAGGAATATTTCGGATCGTCAGCCGGGAAATACCCAACAAAAGAAGCGACATAACTGATCTTCCTGTTTACCCTGTATCCGTATTTTTCATTGGCAATCTGTGCCGTACCTGTTTTCCCGGCAATTTTATACATATTATTCTTCAGGTTCCTGGCTGTACCGTTTTCCACAACTCCCTCCAGCATGAGTCGTGCTTTACGAAGGGTCTCTTTAGAACATATGGCAGGATTCAATACCTTGACCCCATATCTTTTTAAAGTTCGTCCATGATACCTGAGTTCTCTGACAAAACAGGGTTTAACTATCACCCCATTATTGGCAATGGCATTATAAAAAGAAAGTATTTGCAAAGGCGTCATTCTCACTTCATAACCATGTGAGATCATCGCCAGGGAAATCCCGGACCAGAATTTGTCGCCGGGATAATTGATCATTGGCATTCCTTCCCCTTTGATTTCTATACCCAGTTTTTTATTCAACCCCATACTGTATAAACGGTCTATCAGATCTCTGGGATGATCACCGTAATGTTCCATGATCAGTTTAGACATCCCCACATTCGAGGAAACCTCCAGTATTTTCTTCACCGTAATCTTCCCGTAACCGCCTTTTTTGGTATCCCGGATCACCTTATCAAAAAACTTTACCTTCCCGTGATCGGTATCCACCGTATCATCAAGGGAAAAAGCCCCGTCTTCCAGACCGGCTACCAATACAGGTAATTTAAATGTGGAACCGGGTTCGATGCTTGCTCCGATAGCATAATTGTATAATTCTCTGTATTGACCGTTTTCGTCCTTTTCAAGATTGGCAATAGCCTTAATATCTCCGGTTTTTACCTCCATCAGGATAACCGTACCATGATCGGCATTGTTCTTGATAAGTTGATTTTTCAGCGAATTTTCGGCCACATCCTGGATATCGATATCAATCGTTGTAACCACATCCTGCCCGTCTTTGGGTTCCACTTCATTGCTATTGTTGAGCGGCATCCATACATTTCCCGACAACCGTTGCATAAGACGCACACCGGTACGTCCTCTCAGGGCACGATCATAAGCTCCTTCAATCCCCACAATATTCCCCCGCTCCGACTTGGATATATACCCGATGGTCCGGGCTGCCAGATTACGTTGCGGCCGTATCCGCTTGTTTGTCTGGACAATGATTAAACCTCCTTTATACCTGCCAAGTCTGAACAACGGGAAGGTTTTCAGCGCCTTCATCTGCCGGTAGGGGACATCCCTTTTCAAAAGATAGTAACGTTGCTTGTTCCTGAAAGCCTTCAATAATTTCGTCTTATAGCCCCACCATGGCTGATCGCGGAACAGAGAAGCCAGCCGGATAGACAAAGAATCCAGATTCGCCTGAAAAACGGCAGGATCCATGGCATTGCTGTGTAAATCCAACCGTATTTCATAGTAAGGTACCGAGCTGCTGAGTAACCGGCCGTCAGTAGCCAGAATATTACCCCTGTTCGGCTGAATAATAAAATCATGTAAGGTCTGACGAGCTGATAACTCACTGTATTTCTTTCCCTGAACCATCTGAAGATAAAACACCTGCCCGATGATCAGGATACCCAGAAGTAACATTCCCAGATATACCACTGCCACACGCCATACGATATCTTTTTTTAAAGACATGCTACTTTCCCTTCTTATCAATCACTATTTTACGGGGCGGCACCCTCGACTCCTCCAGCCCCAGGTTATTATCTTTGACGGCTTTTAACACCTGCGTTTTCGCACTCTTGTACATCAATTCTGCCGAAGTGGTTATCGATTCGGCACTCAATTCTTTCATTTCCCGCTTTAAATGACTTGTTTCCCGAACAATCTTCTCAGCACGATAACGGTTCCCTATATAAATCAAAGCCAGAAAAGTGAGAAACAAAATAAAAGGTAATTGTTTGATGATCAATTTATCGGCAAGAATACTCCCATCCATAAAGGACCTGAAAACACCTTTTTTCGGTTCCTGCCGTTTTGTATCCTCTGTAAATTCAACGTTCTTACTCATAACACTCACTTATATTCGTTCAGCAATACGTAGCTTCGCACTTCGTGCCCTTGGATTTACAGTAATCTCCTCGTCTGAAGGCGTAATCACTTTTCGGGTGATCATCCTCAGAGGAGGCTGTTCTTCTGAAAGACTCTCTTCAACCGGTCGCGACAAGGCATATCCTGTCTTCATAAAATACTTCACCATCCGGTCTTCCAGCGAATGATAGGAAATAACCACAAGCCGGCCTCCACGACGTAAAAGGACAGGCGTCTGTTCCAGCATCTCCCGGAGAGCATCCATCTCTTCATTTACTTCCATACGCAGGGCCTGAAAAATCCGGGCGAGAAATTTGTTTGACTTTCCTCCCCGCAACATCGGTTTCAATAGTTCCACAAGATCTCCCGTGGTCCGTATCCTGCCCCTTTCCCTGGCCCGGATAATCAACCCTGCCAACCGCTCCGGATGCCTGATCTCAGCATAATCTCTGAACACCTGCTCCAGATTCTTTGCAGAATACTTGTTCAATACATCCGCAGCCGTTTTTTCTCCTCCTTCGTTCATCCTCATATCCAGCGCTGTGTCTGTCCTGAAAGAAAAACCGCGTGGATCATCATTAAAATGATAAGATGAGACCCCCAGATCAGCCAGGATCCCGTCCACATGAGGAATTCCCAGATATTCCAGGTTATTTTTCAAATACCTGAAGTTCTGACGTAAAAGAAGAAACCGTTCGTCATCCAAACGGTTTTTCTGACTGGCCTCATCCTGATCAAAAGCTATTAACCGGCCTTTTCCCAGCTCCGACAAAATAGCCTGCGCATGGCCTCCCCCTCCAAAAGTACAGTCCACATATATCCCTTCCGGCTGTACATTCAACCCGGTTATGCTCTCCTCCAGCATTACAGGTGTGTGATAGAAACTCATCCTTTCTGTTCTTTATTTTCATCTCCCATGATTTTCTCTGCCAGTACTGCAAACTCATCTTCGGTTGACTGTACCGTTTCATATACTTCTTCAGCCCAAATTTCAATTTTCGTATCCAGCCCTGCCAGGATCGCCGTCTTCAGGATACCAGCCGCTTCTAATAATCTCTTGGGAATTAACATACGGTTGTTCCCGTCAAGGACAATTTCGGCTGCACCCCGGTAAAAATTACGTAAAAAAGCATTGTGCTCTTTATTATATGGATTTATTCGACTCCTGATCCGCTCATTCTGCCTGTTCCACTCTTCCATGGTATATAATACCAGACACCGGTCAAAAATATCTTTCTTTATAACAAAACGGTCCTGAACCTCCGGCGGCATCTGCCTTTTCAAAGCCGCCGGAAACAAAATCCGCCCCTTATTATCTACTTTACAACTATATTCACCGATGAATGTACTCATACCCTGATCGTTTCAAAAAGTAAAAATAATGAAAATTTTACCATTTCTTACCACTTTCCCCCACTTTTTACCATTTTGTTGAAAACTTTTTTGATCCTTCTTCCTTTTCTGCCGGGAAAAACACAGGAAGCCGACTGTTCGGAAATTTTCTTTTCGGAATACGTCGAAGGATCGGGAAACAACAAAGCGCTTGAGATTTACAACCCCACGGATCAGATCATCGACCTGAGCTACTATTTTGTGGTTCGTTTAAGTAATGGCGCCGGATGGAATTTTTCCGGTGGCATCACCCAGTTACAGGGTTTTCTCCCACATTATTCAGTGTTTATTCTGGTTAACGGACAGACAGACGCGGTCAGCAGGGAGAGATACGCATCAATGATGCCATCTCTCCGTTGGTGGGAGAAATAATTCCTTCCGGAGAAGGGATCATCATAGGCCCCCTGGCCCAATACAAATCTACCTATCAGATTCTTCCGAGGGATGAAAATGACCTGATCCCCGCAAGTCCGATCAACATCACCAGCCCGGTAACAGTCAGCAACATTACCACCACAGGCTTTACCCTGAACTGGACCACGGATGTTGCCGGCATAGGCAAGATTTCCAGTCCCACAAGTAACTATCCCGATTATGGCATCATGCATAATAAGTTTATGATCATTACACGAAGCGAACTGGGTTATGTCATCCGCGATCGTGTGCTTGACGGAGTAACGGGTAAATTACTGGTAAATGATGACAGTGATCCTGCCATTTTAGAAAAACAGGGGAATCAGGAATTATGCATCACAAATATCTGATCGTTGATAACTCAGATCGATCATCAGACCCGCTTGTGTTGACAGGATGCCACAACTGGAGCTCGTCGGCCGAACTTCGTAACGATGAGAACACCCTGATCGTACATGACGCCACTATCGCCAATATTTACTATCAGGAGTTCAGCGAACGGTTCAAACACGGCCGCATCATCGTGGACGCTCCCTTCTGTGCAATCGACTATGTGACTACCAAAGAAGATTCTACCGTCACCTATGATGTAACCACCAACGACCATGTCCCCGGAACTGCAAACCTGACCATCCTGCAGAATCCTGTCCACGGCACAGCCACCGCCAATACGGCCAATCTCATCACGTATGAACCGGCTCAGGGGTTTTCCGGTCTGGACACCATCAGGTATGAACTCTGTCTCACCGACAACCCCGCTTTATGTGATTCCTCTTTTATGGTTGTATTGGTCCGGCCGCCTGCCAGCGTTGCCAGCACAACCTTCCCCACTGTTAATATTTTCCCCAATCCCGGGGATGGCCGGATCACCGTAACAGCTTCCTCTCCTTTACAGGAAATCAGGGTTTATTCCATGACCGGGACACTGTTGCAGGTACACCGGACAAATACACATAACAACAACACTACCCCCCTGAACCTGGCTCTGTCGAAGGGAATGTACCTGTTAGAGTTAAATACCGAAAAAGGAGTTATAAACAAGAGGATCGTGATCCGGTAATAATTGGTTTCCAGTAATAATCGATAAACTTCGGAATAATATCTGCTTTCTTTAATGGGATGCCCTGTAATAAATACCTATTTAACAACCTATTTAAATAGGTTGTTAAATAGGTATTTTTAAGCATGCAAAATGAGAGTTTTCATTGGCAATAATGAAGAGAAATCACCTCATTATCAGAAATTGTTCACTAATTGTTAGCGGC
>CAYLJE010000008.1:6661-10742 GCA_964383915.1 uncultured Rikenellaceae bacterium | reverse complement strand
AATAATGAAGAGAAATCACCTCATTATCAGAAATTGTTCACTAATTGTTAGCGGCGGATATAAGCAATCCCGATGGTCCCTTTCCCTAAGTGGGTGCCGATTACCGGAGATAATTCCTGATATCTCTCCGGTTTTCTGCCGGTGGCTTGTTCAATTTCCCTGGCGAAAGCGGCTGCTTCTTCGGGAACGTTAGCATGCAGGATTATAAAATCAGCCCGTGCAAAATCAAGGTCTTTCTGTAATTTCTTTACGATATTTTTCAGACCGCCCCGGCGGGAAAACGCTTTCTCCAGCATCACCGCCCGGCCTTCCTCGTCGATAGATATCACCGGACGCAAATGTATCAACCGTCCCAGCCATCCTTTTATCTGTCCTACCCTACCGCTGCGTATCAGTTGTTTCATAGAACCGACCGTGGCATACACTTTTACCCTTTTGATCCATTGATCAAACGCAGCCTTTATTTGTTCATGAGCCAACCCTTTCTCGATAGCTTCTGCTGTTTTCTTCACCAGAAATCCGAATCCCCCCGAAAGCATCCTGGAGTTCATTACACTGATTTTCCTGCCGGTTTCCTTCATTACCTGTTTGGCTGCCTGTTCGGCTGTATGGAAAGTCCCACTAAGTTCAGAAGAAAGGTGGACAGAAATCACTGAATCATAATGAGACAACAACCGGGAATATAGGTTTACAAAAGATTTAACATTGGGTTGGGAAGTACTTAGAGGAAACTGCTCCTGTTCAATGAGGTCATAAAACCGATCCGGTTTGATGGTCACCCTGTCCAGGTATTGATTTTCCCCCAGATATAAATAAATGGGAACCATCGTTATCTGATATTTTTCAAGCAGTGCATCGGGCAGGTCACAGGCCGAATCGGTAACCAGGGCAATAGCATGTTTTCGTTCGTGTGCCACACGGTATTGCAGCAGCATATCATCGGCTTTCTGAAACACCAGTTTCCCCATAGGACGTAACTGATCGATCACCACCTCAGGATGGTTGGTATGTACATGAATACGCATGGTCCCGGATGTGCCGGCAACTACAATAGAATCACCATGTTCTCTAAGCAACTTTTCTATGGAGCTCTTGTCTATTCCTTTTCCTTTGATCAATACTTCCGTACAATACCGGTAGGTCAATGTATCGGTGTGTTCTACTTCCACGTCTATCGTTTCAATTTCTTCCGGTATTTCCAACCTGACCATTTCCCGGATATTGTTGCTTTTCAGAAGATCTACAATGCCCTCCAAAAAAACGACAAAGCCTTTGGCTCCGGCATCTACAACCGATGTTGAGGTCAATTCTTTAATCTTTTCAGAGGTAGCAGCCAGTGACCTTACAGCCACCTCATAGGAATTCATGAACAAGGTCTTAAAGTCTTCCATGCTGTGGTTATGATACATATACTCGGCCCACTCACGGATCACCGTGAGCATGGTTCCTTCCACCGGATTGGCAATGGCCTCATACAGATATCGTATCGAATTCTTTATGGATAACACAAAATCTTTCAGGGAAATATCCTGACAATTAGAAGTCTCCTGACTAATCCCACTCAGGAACTGGGCAAAGATAATCCCCGAATTTCCACGGGCCCCCGTCAAAGCCGCTTCTGCAACGGCTGTGGTTGTCATCTTATAAGAACGGTCAGGTCGTATGGTATCAATAATCGAACGGATGGTAGAGGCCAGGTTGGTCCCCGTATCGGCATCCGGAACCGGAAATACGTTCAGACGGTTGATTTCCTGCTGATGATCCAGCAACCGCAAAGCGCCGGCATAGAAATAATAAAAATAACGCCTGCCATCAATCTTTTCAATATTCATTATTCACTTCCTCCAAAAGAGGGCGCAAGATACGTAAAATAAATTACATGAATTTTTAAGATTTATTATAGATCTTGTTATATTTGACTAATTAATATCATCGAATTAGTCTATCATTACCGGATATTGCATGGGAAAAAATAAAACGACTTCACAACATGAACATCGAAGCTTTTTACAGGGAGGTTAAAAAGAGAACAGCACCAAAAAATGCCCCGACATATATTGACAAAGATTTATTATCTGCCAAAACAAAACCAGCGTTATGAAAAAATATAAATGTACTGCCTGCGGATATATTTATGATCCGGAAGCAGGTGATCCGGACGGAGGGATAGCCCCCGGAACGTCTTTTGAAGACATCCCTGATCACTGGTATTGTCCGGTTTGTGGCGTAAGCAAATCCGATTTTATAGAGATCGAAGAATAATATCATTCACCCATAAACATTATTATTATGAAGTCATTAAAAGGAACACGTACTGAGCAAAATTTATTAAAAGCTTTTGCGGGAGAATCCCAGGCAAGAATGCGTTATGATTATTTTTCCAAACAGGCTAAGAAAGAAGGGCTGGAACAAATTTCGGCCATTTTTAACGAAACAGCTTTGAATGAAAAAGAACATGCCAAGCGGTTTTTCAAATTTCTCGAAGGAGGGATGGTGGAGATCACAGCGGCTTATCCTGCCGGAAAAATCGGGACTACCGAGGAAAATCTGCAGGCTGCTGCAGCCGGTGAAAATGAAGAATGGTCCGAGCTTTATCCCGCATTTGCCACAATTGCTGCCGAGGAAGGATTCAATGAAGTCGCCACAGCCTTCCGCATGATCGCCCGGGTAGAGAAATCCCATGAGGCACGCTACCGCAAACTTTATCAAAATATTAAAGATGGAAAAGTATTTGAAAGAGAGGGCGTCATGATCTGGAAATGCCGTAACTGCGGATACCTCCATGAAGGAAAATCAGCCCCGAAGGTATGCCCGGCCTGCCTGCATCCCCAGGCTTATTTCGAGCTACAGGGAGAAAACTATTAGGAAAGTTGATTATCTACCGGCGAATGGAAAACAAGACCTTTCAGCGTCCTGGTTTGCCGGGATTCTGAAAGAGTCGGTAGAAAGGGAAGATTATTTGTTGATCGGTGAACAAAGTGAGATAAATGTCGATCGGCGTCTCACCACACACCGAATGCACCGGGATTTAATATTGAAATTCGTTTATCCTCTCATGGGATTTCTTTCATGAAATATTTTTTCTCCGTTGATAAATCCAGGAAAGGATACCGTTTTTCCATATCTTTGATCTTTGCCAGTTGTACTTCCCTGAATTTCTGGTATTCAGCCGATGCGGGCCGGAAAGGACGATGAGTCACTGCCCGGAGGATTTTTTGTACCTCCCCAATGACAGGCAAGACCCCCGGATCAATCACAGTTTTCCGGAATTTCTCCCAGATATAATCCACCGCTATATCTGATAAGTGCAGCATGTCGGCGGCATAAAAACGGTAATCCCTCAGGTCATCCATCATGATTTCATAGGAGGGGAAATAATGCAACCGCTCATCCTGCACCGTCAGCCGCTGAATAGCCACATGTAATACGGATTTACTATAATGGTTGCCCGCAGCCCCGTCTTTCCAATGCCGGATGGGACTGACAGTAAACACGATCTGCAAATCCGGGTTCATGGAAAATAACCGGACGGTTAAATCCCTGTAAAGGGCAACAATTTCTTCCACACCAAGCATCCTCCGTTCAAAATATGCGAGGGGCAGCTTATGACAGTTGGCTACTACCTGTCCGCTCTTTTTCCAGACATATACCCGGGCTGTTCCAAAGGTTAAAAACAAAAAACGAACATTCTTGAAAAAAGAAACCGCTTGCACATAACGTTCATTGATCCGCGAAAGACATTTTGCCTTATCCTCATCAGAAAAGAACGTGTCATGCCTCAGACTAAACCACAATCCGTTTTCAAAATGAAGGTCTTCTGGCTTAAACAGCTTTTCCTCCAGGATCCTTTCCAGAATGTCTTTTATGGAAACAGGGTTATAGAGAACCCCCGAAGGATTGATCATGACCGGAAACTTCAGATGTTGCATCTTCTCCCCGATCGAAGTAGTAAAACAGGATCCCAGAAAAAGACCGGGGGTCTGATAGGAAAGTTTTTCGGAAATGGGTATAGGATCAACTACGGTACGAAAAGGATCTTTCATAATAAATATTTATTTCCCCGGGTCATGAAATTTATTTT
>CAYLJE010000008.1:5356-6561 GCA_964383915.1 uncultured Rikenellaceae bacterium | reverse complement strand
TTTATTTTATCCTCTTCGCCATCCAATTATTAATATACTCAAAAACTTTTTCTTTTCCCGGTTCATTATGGGTTTCGTGATAGAGGCCGTTAAAAATTTTAAGGGTTACGTCCCCTTTGGCTTTCCCGACGAACAGGCGGCTGCCTTCCGGATCGGTGATGGGGTCATCCGAGCCATGTACCACCAATACCGGCACGTTCACTGCTCCTCCCTCCCGGATCAATCGTAATCCGGCATCATGTATCTCAAAAAATAATCTCAAAGAGATAATATCATGATTGAGGGGGTCTTCGACATATTTTTTCACTACTTCCTGATCATGAGAAATCCCGGCAGCATCCAGTCTGGTATGTATCGTCATTGCGGGGGCTATTTTGGATAATCCACGTACCGGAATCATTACCACACCCGGCAATTCGTTTTTCAGCCGCAGCCAGGGAGAGGTACTGACCACTCCGGCCATCTGCAGAGAACGCCCCACAGCATATCCCAGTACCAGGTTTCCCCCCATGCTGTGTCCATATAAGAAGACGGGCACCTCCGGGAAATATTCCCTGGTACGATGTACAAGCAGATCAATATCTTCCATCAGCCTGAGATAGGAAGGAGCATGCCCTTTTTTCCCTTCGGAAAGACCATGTCCACGCAAGTCAAATGTCACTACTGCATATCCTCTTCCTGTAAAATGGGCAGCCCAGGGTTCATATCGTAAAGAATGCTCCCCGTGTCCGTGAACAAGGCAGACGGCACCTTTAACCATTTTCTCCGGGGCCCAGTATTGTCCGTAGAGATTTAATCTGTCAACACTCTTTAATGTAAATTCTTTGTGTATCATCTTGTTTATTTTAGCTTGTGCAAGTATTCTTTATATCGTAACTTTGAAAAAAACAAATAAAATTAAGAAAATGCAGGAAGTTATACAAATCAGTACCTCTTCCCATAACGGGTTATATGATATCACCGCAGAGGTAAAACGTATAGTAGCTGCCAGGGATATCCGGAACGGCCTCGTCAACGTCTATGCCCAGGGTGCCACGGCTGGTATTATGATCCAGGAAAATTGGGACCAGTCGGTACAAAATGATGTCGTCACCTTGTTGCGCAAGCTGATCCCCTCCGGTGTCTGGGAGCATGACCGTCAGGACAATAACGGCGATGCCCACCTGAAAGCCGGCCTGGTCGGCCCCCAGGAGACCATCCCCATC
>CAYLJE010000008.1:3990-5256 GCA_964383915.1 uncultured Rikenellaceae bacterium | reverse complement strand
TCTTATAAACAACTCGACCGCGACCAACACTTTAATCATATCTTCGTTATCGGCCCCAGTCATTATGTCGCCTTGTATGGTGCTTCCATTTATAACCGGGGAAACTATGAAACTCCCCTCGGAGAGGTAAAGGTGGATATCAAGCTGGCCAATAAGCTGATTAAAGAATACGGTTTCTTTACATTCGATGCACGGGCCCATCAGCAGGAACATTCGCTGGAAGTTCAACTGCCTTTTCTGCAATACTGGCTAAAGAAAAAAGATTTCCTGCTGGTACCCATCGTGATCGGGTCTCAGGATCCGGCCATATCACATAAAATTGCCAAAGCACTGACACCCTATCTTAAATTGGGGAACCTCTTTGTCATCAGCACCGACCTGTCTCATTACCCAACATACGAGCATGCGGAGATTGCTGATCAGCGCACCCTCAAGGCAGTGCTCACACAATCTCCGAAGCAGTTTTTGCGTACCCTGCAGGAGAATGAAGAACTGGGATACCCTAACCTGCTCACCAGTATGTGCGGATGGCCGGGCGTACTCTCCCTGCTGGAGATTACCGAAGGATATAAAGACATCCATTACCACCAGGTCCTTTATATGAACTCCGGAGACACGCGGTATGGAGATCATAACCGGGTAGTCGGTTACGGCGCCGTCATCGTCACCCAGGACATAAGCAAAAAAGAGGACGAGGAAGATTATCTGACAAAAAAAGATAAAATCACCCTCCTGAATATAGCGCGAAAGACTCTCCGTGAGAAGATTCTTCACAATCGTCTTCCGGACATAGACACCAGCGGTTTTCCGGATGTTCTGCTCCAGCCGTCCGGGGCTTTTGTCACCCTCAACACGAAGAACGGCCAGCTTCGCGGATGTATCGGGAGATTTCAACCCCATGAACCCTTATATCTGGTGGTCAGGGATATGGCGGTGGCAGCTGCTCTGGATGACTACCGGTTTTCACCCGTAACATCTCGTGAGGTAGATGATCTGGACATAGAGATCTCCGTATTAACACCGCTGAAAAGGATCCACTCTGTGGATGAATTCCAGCTCGGTAAACAGGGCATCTACATAATCAAAGATGGCCGGTCAGGAACGTTTCTGCCCCAGGTGGCCAAAGAAACCAAATGGACCAAAGAGGAGTTTCTGGGACACTGTGCCCGCGACAAAGCCGGTATCGGTTGGGAGGGATGGAAAGATGCAAAACTATATACCTACAAGGCTATCGTCTTCTCGGAGAAAGAGTTGTTAAAATAATGA
>CAYLJE010000008.1:0-3890 GCA_964383915.1 uncultured Rikenellaceae bacterium | reverse complement strand
TGAAGCCAGGATAAAAATTCCGGGGTTATCTTCTCTTGCATTTTCTTAACAACAAACCGCACCTTTTATTAACTTTGGGTAGCTATTGCGGATAAGTTTATCATGACAGGAACCTATCATATACTCCCCATAGGTGTCGGTCTCATTCTGGCCTACTTCTTCAGTCTGGCGGGGATGCGTCTGGGGATCTTCCGGCGGGGAGATCACCGCCGTTTCTGGGATATCCTGCTGCTATTAGCCTTCCTGACCACAGCAGGCATCGGCATCTTGCTGGCAGTGCAGGCCAATTATAAAATTCCCCTGAAAGCACATGACACCTGGATGCTTATCCATGTGGACGCCGGGATAGCTATGGCCATAATCGCTATCTTTCATCTCACCTGGCACCTGTGGTTCTATGTTGCCATTTTTTCCCGTAAAAAAAAGATCCCCGTTACAACCGATGTTGGCAAAGAGACATTTCTGCCAGAAGACGCCACCTCCCATATCCGGCCCAATCTTCCAGACCGGTTGCCTGTACTGGCTTTGGGATTTACGGCCATGATCACCCAACTGGTCATGCTCCGGGCTTTCGTTTCAGTATTCCAGGGAAACGAACTGGTGTTAGGGATCATCCTCGGCAACTGGATGCTGCTGACAGGTCTGGGGGCTCGTCTTGGCAGAGCTGCACCCAGGATGGAAAAACCGGGGAACTTTCTTTTCTTTAACCTTCTCCGGCTCGGGTACCTGCCAATAATCACTCTTTTCCTTCTTTTTTTTCTAAGAAACATTGTTTTTATCCCCGGCAGTCTCACGGGATTATTCCCTATTTTTCTCGGTTCCCTGATTCTCTTGTTTCCTTTTTGCTTCATCTCCGGATATTCTTTTTCATTTTACGCCTGGCATCTGTCAAACACATACCACACCAATCTCACGGGACATGTTTATGCCTGGGAAGCTTCCGGGAGCCTCGCCGGTGGCTTTTTATTCAGCTTTATCCTGGTCTTCTTCCTGCAACCCTTGCAGACACTGGGCATCGTCCTGACGACAGATGCAGTGATCATGTTTATCATAACCCACCGAAATCAGGAAACAAAAAAAAGCATCTCCTGGCTTATTCTCTCGATTATCCTGACCACGTGTCTGTTTATCTTTCCTGTCGACCGCTGGAGCGTCCATTTTCTTTATCCCAACCAGGCTATTTTGAAGCTGAAAGAAACTCCTTTCGGCAGCCTGGTAGTAAGTAAAACCGGCGACCAGATCAACCTGTATGAAAATCATGTGCTGGTAGCTAATACACTAAACACGATTGAAAACGAAGAAGATGTGCACTACGCCATGCTTCAACGCAAGTATCCCGGTCAGGTTCTTTTGATTTCCGGTGGTATTTCCGGAACGATCCCCGAGATATTGAAATATCCTGTCCATCACATTGATTATGTAGAGATCAACCCGTGGATCATCCGCGTAGGACAAAGGTTTATCCACGATCCTTACCTCCCCAAAGTAAATATTATCATCAAAGATGCCCGCAGGTATCTCCCCTCCTGTAAGAAAAAATATGATGTCGTCCTGATCAACCTGCCTCCTCCGCTTACAGCCCAGCTTAACCGTTACTATACCGTGGATTTTTTTCATGCCCTGAAGAAGGTACTGACTCCCGGTGGGGTGATATCCCTGCGACTGCCAGCGTCGCCTAATTACCTGGGAAAACAGGAAACAGACATCACCGGTTTGATCTATGCCGGCATGCACCATGTATTTTCCCATGTTCTCATCGTCCCGGGAGAGAAAAACTACTTCCTGGCCTCCGGCCGGCCACTCAGCCTCAACATTGCACAACTGGTACACGAACGAGGAATAAAAAACAAATATGTGTCTCCCTATTACATCCAGGACGACCTCCTGCATATGCGGAACGAACAGATCATGGCACAGCTCGGGCCGGTGAAACGATTAAATACAGATATGAATCCTCTGGCTTATTTCAAGCAGATATCACTCTGGCTTAGCTATTACCGGTTTTCTACCAAATTTCTTTTCCTGGCGCTGGGCCTGCTGTTTCTGCTAATAATTATTCGAACAGGACCTGTATCGGCCGGGGTCTTTGCCGGGGGTCTGGCAGCTTCCTCTATCGAGATCTTGCTTTTGTTTGTTTTCCAGATTGTCTATGGATATGTCTATCTGATGACAGGGGTGTTGGTGACTATTTTCATGGCCGGGATTGCCGTGGGGGCGCTATCGGAAAAGTTTCTGCCGTCACAGGAGCAGGCACCGCTGCACCATTTCATACACCTCGAGTTATATTTGGCTGCAGGATCACTGCTGTTGCCCCTTTTAGCACTCCTGTTAAAACCTATCTCTATGATACCCTTTTTGGGTCATTTGATCCTGGCGGCTTATACCTTTGCTTTTGCTTTTCTGGTAGGACGCCTCTTTACCACAGGCACGAAAGTCAGAAAAGGAAAGGTCTCCGGGATATCGTCTTCTCTTTATAGCGCCGACCTGGCTGGTGGCGCACTGGGAGCGCTGGCCGTATCCTCCCTCCTGCTTCCCCTGGCCGGCATCACGGGGACAGCTCTGATCACGGCAGGAATCTGTTTGCTGGCTGCAGGGTATCTGAAGGTGTACCGGGAAATCGTATAAGACCCCCTCCCTCACTCCCTACCCA
Source organism: uncultured Rikenellaceae bacterium (assembly GCA_964383915.1). Classification (GTDB taxonomy): domain Bacteria; phylum Bacteroidota; class Bacteroidia; order Bacteroidales; family VadinHA17; genus DRPN01. Next base: position 1,240 of record CAYLJE010000008.1, on the reverse strand, counting down.
ACATGGGGGGAGGGAAGGGATGGAGGTAAAAGGAAGTATAACAAATTCTATTTTTTTATAACTTGTGCAAAATGTAAAAACATTTATTTTGTTTACGGAAGGAGGGACATATCATGGGAGAAAAAGGGAAAAAGATCAGTAAAAGGAGATTTCTCAAACTCAGTCTGGCCGGTGCCGGGGGATTGCTCTATGGAACGAAGAGTTTGGCAGTAAAACCCTTTATCCCGGATGATGATAAACTGTGGAAATGGAGTAAAGAAGCGATGTATCAAGTGGAAACACCACGGGGTGTACGCTGCCTGATCTGTCCCAACGAGTGTACCCTGAAAGAGGGGGAATGGAGCGATTGTCACAACCGGGTTAACAAAGGAGGCAAGCTATATACCATGGCCTACGGTAACCCTTGCGCCGTGCATGTGGATCCGGTAGAGAAAAAGCCGCTCAATCATTTTCTGCCCGGAAGCCGTGTTTTTTCTATTGCTACTGCCGGTTGTAACCTGGCCTGTCTCAACTGCCAGAACTGGACCATCTCACAGACGTCACCGACCAAGACAAAAAACTTTGATATGATGCCGGACAAAGTGGTACAGCAAGCCATCAAGTATAACTGTCCGTCAGTTGCCTATACTTATTCAGAACCGATTACCTTCTACGAATACACCCTGGATACCTCAAAACTGGCACACGAGGCCGGCCTGAGAAACATTTTTGTATCAGCCGGGTATATCAATGAAAAACCGTTGCGGGAGATGTGCAAAGTTATCGATGCAGCCAACATTGACCTGAAATCCTTTAAGGACAGCATCTACATGAAATTGAATGCCGGCAAGCTGCAACCTGTCCTGGATGGGCTGAAGATATTCCATGAAGAAGGAGTCTGGCTGGAAATCACCAACCTGATCATTCCCGGTTGGACCGACGACTTCGACATGATCAAGCGGATGTGTGACTGGCTGTATGACAACGACCTTTATAACTTTCCCCTGCACTTTTCCCGTTTTTTCCCCCAGTACAAACTAACTCAGTTACCACCCACGCCGGTATCCACCCTCAAGAAAGCCCGTGAGATCGCCCAGGCTGCCGGCATCAAATTTGTGTATATTGGTAACGTTCCCGATGAAAACTATGAAAACACCTATTGTCCGAAATGCCATAAGCTCCTGATCGAACGGAGAGGTTACAACATCACACAAAACCATATCAAAAACGGAAAATGTGAATATTGCGGGGAGCCGATACC
>CAYLJE010000007.1:25540-43519 GCA_964383915.1 uncultured Rikenellaceae bacterium | reverse complement strand
TATAAAATTTTTCAGGCTTTAAAAGGATATTTATCATTGTCTCACAACATATCCCTAACCTGGACAAGCCGGGACCAAACAAGTCATTTAAATTGAATGTCGAATATCGAACAAGGAATGATGAATTTCGAAGTGAATATAAACTTCTAAAATCAAAAATCGTTAACTTCTTAATGTAGCGCTCTCACAAAGTAATCTTTATTCAATATTCAATAACAGATTTCAATTCACTTCGTTTTTAAAATATGAGTTTCATGAATAAAAAAAGCATATAGGTAAATTGTTTTTCCTATTATTCCGGAAACATTTCCCAAAAGCACCAAAGGTGCGCAAGCAATAAGCCCACTTTGGGGCTGCTTCCGGATTTTGTTTAAAAAAATACACATTATATCCTTTGCATGCATCTCTTTACTATAAAAACATACAAAAGATTGATAATAATTTTCTGCCAAAATATACACGAATATTATTGAAAAAATACTAAAAATGCGACAACCAAATTCCAGAAATAATCATCCGTTCAATTTCATCTCATTCATTGGAACAGTTCTAAATAATTAAATAATTATATATCTTTGCATTTCAAACAAGAAATGAACAGGTAAATCAAAAAATATAATTTATTGTATATCAAAACTATAGAACATGAAAAGAATTACTTTTGTTTTAGCAATATTGACAGTATTTACGTTACAGGCGGTTAGCCAGGTACCTGTAAAAGGGAAAGGAGTCAAGTGGCTAACCATCCAACAGGCACTGGAACTCAATAAAAAAGAGCCTCGCAAATTTTTCATTGATGTTTATACCGATTGGTGTGGCTGGTGTAAAAAAATGGATCAATCTACCTATATGGATCCGGTAATTGCTCATATCCTCAATACAAAATTTTATCCTGTAAAATTCAATGCCGAATCCAAAGAACCAGTCAATTTTGCAGGAAAAACTTTTGTCAACGAGGGGAGTTCGTCCCGGAGTCCTCATCAGCTGGCAGTGGCTCTGTTACAGGGAAAACTTGCATATCCTTCGGTGGCCTACCTGGATGAGAAGCTACAACTGCTGACCGTTGTCCCCGGGTTTTTTACACCGGAAAACCTGGAACCTATCCTGCAGTTCTTTGCCACCAACAGTTACAAGAGTATTTCCTGGCAGAACTACCAGAAAAATTTTGTCAGCGAAAAAAAATAATTATTATTATTTTCTATCCCCCTCGAGGATCACATTTGGGAAAAGCTCAATTACAGGACCAAATTGATAAATAAACACGTGTTTTTCGGCCAGGATACGGTCACCATAGAAAACGCTGACGTCTGTAAGTTCAGGTATCCGGTAAAACAAATGGGTGCTGTCTGTGAGGGAAATCTTAGAAAAAGAACCTGTAACAGGAACATTCCCGGCTGTTTTCCATTTGAAATAAACAGGTATTCCTTTACATGAACCACTTTCACAAATGCCTGCCTTCTCTGAAACCCTGAACAAAACCTGTTGTTTGGCAGGATCATGAGGAGTATAAAGGAAACGGTAATACCAGGTCTGACTCACCTGCTTCCCTATAAACAGAGCCATATATTCCTTCTCCAGGCGGGTTAGTTGTTTTACGGCATATTCCAGTGCTATCCCTTCCGGATACACCTTATATTGTCCCGACAGCAGTTTAAACCTGCGTTTTCTTATTTTAATAATAAAGTTAGCAGCTTCTCCTGCTTTGTCTTCAAATGTTTTTTTTGCTTTACTTTTTTTGACTATGGGTATCTTCACAAACCCGGTATCCTGCATCACTGTCCGGTAAACAGTATCTTCTTTTTCCACAAAATTCCTTTTTACCGACACATCGGTAAAATAAGGTTTCCCATCGGGTTCGTCACTGCTTTCTTTAAAAGCAGGGACCTTTTTTCCGGTCCCCTGAGCAATATCCAATAGCAATCCTTTTGCGGTTAAAGACAGTGCATTATTGACAAGAGTTCCATTGGTATGAATAGTAAAATAATTTTCAGGATCCGGTTCGGAATAAGAAGAGATCTCTGCTGTCTTCAGTGACCAGACCACACGGTTATTTGTTACAACAGGTTTGATCCCCAGGTATTTCTCAGCATATTTTCTGAAAGGTCCGGGAACATATATTGTTTTCACGGCTTGTACACGAATTACCAGAGAGGTTCTCGGCAGGGCATAAACCAAAGGATGTCCGGACAGTTCGGTTCCTTTTTTGACAGGTTCTACACTTACATGCAAAGGCTTTTGCGTACTACATGCAACAAACAATAACATGGAAACAAGAATAACAATCTCACCTATTCTTTTCATGCAACTGAATTTTATGTAATGAAAGAAAAGCATCTCCCAGGTGGTTAATAATTTCCGAAGCGATCAGCGCTTCTTCTCCTGTTTTTTCACGTGCAATATCTCCGGCCAGACCATGAACAAATACGCCGATGAGTGCTGCTTCAAGAGGTTCATAATGCTGTGCCAGCAGGGACAGGATTATGCCGGTTAAGACATCTCCACTCCCTGCAGTAGCCATACCAGGATTGCCGGTCATATTAAAATAACAGTCTCCGTCCGGAATAGCTATGGCAGTATGAGCTCCTTTCAGCACGACGATGACTTTGTTATCACGGGCAAAGTTCATCGCTTTACGGACCCTGTCATACCCATTTGCAGCCTTACCGGCCAACCGCTCAAATTCTTTGGGATGGGGTGTCAGGATGGTATTCTCCGGAATATCGGCATACCACTCGGGATGCAGTGATAGAATGTTCAGGGCATCAGCATCCAACACCAGAGGGACACGGACAGCTACCAACAGCTTGTGAAATGCTTTCTGTGAATTATCCTTTGTCCCCAGGGCCGGTCCTGCTCCTATGGCAGAATAAATTTGCAGATCCGGAACCTCACTGAAAATAATATCCGACCGATCCTGGCTCAGCATCGCTTCAGGCACAGCGGTTTGCATAATTTCATTTCCCAGACGAGGAACATGTGTCGTCCATAATCCTACCCCACTATGAAGACCGGCACGGGAGGCCAGTACGGCAGCACCCATGCGGCCACAAGAACCTGATACGAGCAAGGCATGTCCAAAGGTTCCTTTATGACTGAATTTCTTGCGATGTTTCAGGAGAGGTGCAATATCTTCCGGAATTAAATAATGATAAGACGTCGGTGTTTTTTCGATCTTCTCCGGATGTAACCCGATCGGAAGAATAAACCATTCACCCACATATTCCTCATTTTCAGCAAAAAAGAAAGACAGTTTTGGAAACTGGAAAGTCAGTGTGTACTCTCCCCGGAGGATGTTCTCAGGTGTATTTTCTGTATTATCTTCTCCAAATAAACCGGACGGCACATCAATAGCAATGACTGTGGCTCCCGAGGCATTGATCCGTTTAACCGCTGCCTCCGGGAATCCTTTCAATGGCCGGGTAAGTCCGGAGCCAAAAATACCATCTATAACAAGTACTCCATTTTCTATCTGTGGCAGGTTTTTTTCATCCCTTACCTTTTTGATCTTTGCCTTCCCTTGCTTCTCCAGCCTTTCAAAATTGATCCGGCAATTGTCCGATATATGATCTGTAATCTGCAAAAAGTAAACGGTAATCTGATAGCCGGATTGGGAAAGCATCCTGGACAATGCCAGACTATCCCCTCCGTTATTGCCCGGACCGGTAAATACCATGACCGGTTTGTCAGACGGAAAACGGGAAGTTATCCATTTAAATAACTGACCAGCAGCCCTTTCCATAAGGTCTATGGAGGCAATAGGCTCCTGTTCGACCGTATAGGCATCAATATCATGGACTAACGATGTCCGGAAAAGTTTCATAACTCGTTTATTTTATCTTGCAAAGGTAATAAAAAAGAACAGTGTAAAATCGTCTATTCTTGCTTTAAAGAAAAAATAAGAATGCACTCGTTTAATCTCGTTTCTCCTACGTAGCTGCCTCGTAGTTATTACATTATACACCGATTATATGCGTGTTACATAGATACTGTATCAGTAATTTCAAGTTGAAACGCTTAGGAGGTCGTTCACTGCACGTATGTTATTTGTTCTCTCAGGGAACGGTCATTTGTTCTCCGTCAGTTGACAAATCGCTGTCATTTGCGAACTTCGTTCATGTCATGCACTCTCCACAGTCGCGTTACTTTTGTATGACTATCATATGGCCATTGCATATCAGCCGTCATTGCTTCTCCTCTTCCCTGAAAATATTCTCCGAAGACTTGTCAGTAACTTCTTGGCTAGTTAAAAAAGATAATTATTTTTGTCTCCGACAATTTTTTATCATTGTATAGTAAAAAGAGGAATTTATGTTTAAGGGACATCCCAAAGGACTGTATGTGGCTTTTTTTGCAAATATGGGAGAGCGATTTGGTTATTATACCATGCTGGCTATCTTCACCCTCTATCTGCAGGCAAAATTTGGCTGGTCAGCGAAAGAAGCCGGCCGTGTTTACGGAGGATTTTTATTTGGTATTTATTTTTTGCCCCTGTTGGGCGGTTTGATTGCAGATAATTGGCTGGGGTATGGCAAAACGATTATCATCGGAACCATTATTATGTTTCTGGGTTATGCCATGCTGGCGGTCCCCGGACAAACCAAATATTTTATTTTCGGTGCTTTGGCCATCATATCCCTTGGCACCGGATTTTTCAAAGGGAACCTCCAGGCCCTGGTAGGAAATATGTATGACGATCCGAGATATGATAAAGTAAGAGATTCGGCATTCAATATCTTTTATATGGGAATCAATATCGGGGCATTCTTTGCCCCCAGTGCTGCTACGGGCATCAGCAACTTCATCCTGAAAAAACAAGGGCTGGTTTACAGCAGTGAAGCCATTGACCTCGCTAACAAATTTAAAGCCGGCATTATCGGTGCTGCGGAACAATTAAGACTGGAACAAATAGGCCGGGAACAACTTGGATCTGCTTTTCACAGCGTACACGAATTTGCCGGGAAATATATCGAAGGACTAAGTGCTTCATATAACGCAGGTTTCGCTATTGCTTCGGTAAGTATGATTGTTTCTCTCCTTATTTTCATCGGCTTCAGAAAATATTACAAACGAGCAGATATTACACACAAACAACAGAAAAAAGCCAATGCAGATAAGGTAGTCACTCTCTCCAGGGAAGAGACCAAACAACGCCTTACTGCCCTTGGACTGGTATTTCTGGTAGTCATGTTCTTCTGGATGGCTTTTCATCAAAACGGTTTTACACTGACCATTTTTGCTAAAAACTATACAGTCAGCGCTGTCAATAAATCCACTGCTATCCTCTTCAATCTGCAGACTCTCTTACCCTTGCTGATTGCTATTGTAGGCGTCGTTCTCATGTTTGGGAAAAACACCTCAGCCAAAACCCGGTTCATCGGTCTGATATCAGCGGCAGGAGGCCTTGCACTCACAATATACGCCGCCAGGTCCTATGCACCTGATGGAAATCCTATCTCCCCCCAGATTTTTCAGCAATTTAATCCACTCTTCATTGTTTTTTTAACGCCTGTTATCGTGGGATATTTTGCCTGGTTACGAAAACGCGGCAAGGAACCTTCCTCTCCCCGTAAGATCGGTATAGGAATGGTCATTACAGCCGTAGGGTTCCTCATTATGGTATTAGCATCCCAGGGGTTACACAGTCCTTCTGAGCTACATCATGGAATCTCGCCGGTGCTAAGATCCCCGTATTGGCTGATCGGCACCTATTTTACACTAACCATTGCCGAATTATTCCTGAGTCCCATCGGCATATCCTTTGTATCTAAAGTGGCCCCACCACAGTTCAAAGGCCTCATGCAGGGAGGATGGTTTGCAGCTACTGCCATCGGTAACCTGCTGGCCGGGTTGATTGGTGCATTCTGGGATAAATGGGAGTTGTGGCAGTTTTTCCTCTTGCTTGTCGGATTATGTCTCCTGTCAACCGTTTTCATTTTTTCCATCATCAAAAAACTTGAAAAAGTAGTGGAATCAAAATAAGAATAACATTTACCTGAAATAGATACACAATATCAATATATTTTCTTTAAATTTGGATGAGATTTTTCTTTAAATAATTCTTTAAAACTTTTATGACGATAGATATTTTTTACCGCAATTCAAAAATGTTCCGGAAATTGTCAGTTCTCCTTCTTTTATTAGCAGCTTTTCTTTTCCAGGGATGTAATAAACGGTCAGATACAAACAAGCTCCCCAATGTTGTACTGATTTTTATTGACGATCAGGGCTATGGAGATATCGGTCCCAACGGGGCCATAGACTATAAAACCCCGAATATCGACAAACTGGCCTCCGAGGGCATGCGTTTTACCAATTTTTATGCCGCACAGGCTGTTTGTAGTGCATCACGGGCAGGCTTGCTCACCGGTTGTTATCCAAACCGGGTTGGTATAAGCGGGGCACTGATGCCCTGGTCTAAGATAGGCATCAGTGACAAGGAAATGACTATTGCACAATTGCTTAAACAAAAGGGGTATGCCACCGGCATGGTAGGAAAATGGCATCTGGGGGATAAGAAACCATTTCTGCCTCTGCAACACGGTTTTGATGATTACCTGGGCCTGCCCTATTCCAATGACATGTGGCCTGTAGATTTTGACGGAACCCCCATCACCAAAAATTCAGCCAAACCCTGGAAGGCCAGGTATCCACAACTGCCAATTATTGACGGAAACAAAAAAGTAGGCGAAATACGTACATTAAAAGACCAGGACACCTTAACGATTATGTACACCGAACGGGCGGTAAAGTTCATTGAAGAACATTACAATCATCCGTTTTTTCTTTACGTAGCACATTCTATGGTACATGTACCGTTAGGGGTATCGGATAAATTCAGGGGAAAAAGCAAACAGGGTCTTTTCGGAGATGTCATGATGGAAGTGGACTGGTCGGTCGGAGAGATCATGAAAACACTGAATAAATATCACCTGCGTAAAAATACGTTGGTTGTTTACACCAGCGATAACGGGCCCTGGTTAAATTTTGGAAACCACGCCGGGTCAGCAGGCGGACTTCGTGAAGGAAAAGGCACCAGTTGGGAAGGAGGTCAAAGAGAACCCTGTATTATGCGGTGGCCAGGCATTATACCTGCCGGCAGCATATGCAACAAACTCTCTTCCACCATTGATGTCCTGCCTACCCTGGCTACTATCACCGGAGCTAAATTGCCTGACCATAAAATCGATGGTGTAAATATACTTCCGCTGATGAAAGGCAAAGCTGAAGCCAATCCACGGAATGTTTTTTATTATTATTACCATAGGAACAGCCTGGAAGCAGTAAGAAAAGGACATTGGAAGCTGGTTCTTCCTCATCGCTACCGCTCGTATGAGGGAGTCCCTCCTGGAAAAGACGGATTCCCCGGACCCTATGCCAGCGACTCTACCGGACTGGCCCTGTATAATCTGCGCCGTGATCCGGGCGAGAGATATAATGTTATTGATCTCCACCCCGATGTAGTCAAAGACATTATGAAAGAAGTGGAAAAAGCCAGAAAAGATCTGGGGGATGACCTTACCGGAAGGCCCGGAGAAAACCGCCGTGCTCCCGGCCGTATAAATGACAATACAGTAGAAAAGAAAAATCAATAATTCAAACTTTTTTCTTTTAGGCTTTTTTTATAAATTAGCATGTTAAATCTCTATCCAAAATAGGCATGGAGCCAATCAATATTCAGGAAACCCCAAGAACTCCGATGATCCGATATGATCCTGATCAAAATAAAATTGAGATTAGAGGGAAATCTATTCCTGAAGATCCCCGTGAATTCTTCGTCCCTGTCTTGCAATGGTTCGAAGAGTTTACCAATACTCCGCCAAAACAAACCGAAGTGGATGTAAAATTGGAATATTTTAATACCAGCTCTTCGAAAACCCTTCTTCAGATATTTAAGAAATTTGAAAACATTTCTAAGAAAAAGCATGATATTCATATCAACTGGTTTTATGAAGTGGATGATTATGATATGAAAGAATGCGGAGAAGATTATCGATCTATGCTGAAAGTTCCTTTTAAGATGATCGAAGTGCTGGAATAAACTCTTTTCAACTTATAGTACAATACCTGTTTTTTAACAGGTGTTTTTTTCTTGGTGGATCACCGATGAATGAACTGGGAGAAATAACAGAAGTCCTGATAGATTTCAGAGACAAACGAAACTGGCAGCAATTTCACAATCCGAAAGACTTGGCCTTAGCCCTGTCTATTGAAGCAGCTGAGCTTAACGAGTTGTTTCTGTGGAAAAACGAGGGACAAGTGAATGACATAAACAAAGAACGGGTAAAAGAAGAGTTGGCTGATGTACTCGCTTTTGCTTTTCTGCTGGCCGAAAAATACAATTTCGACATCCGGGAGATCATGCTGGAAAAAATTAAAAAGAATGCGCTAAAATATCCGGTAGAAAAAGCTCGTGATTCCTCAAAAAAATACAACGAGCTAAAATAAATCCTCCGCTGCAACCCGTCTGTCCGAATGGACTTCGTCCGTGCGGAAACTGTCAATGCACTTTGTTTTTGAAAGAAGAGTTCCATAAATAAAAAATCCGGCAGAACCGGATTTTTGTAGCGAGAGAGGGGCTCGAACCCTCGACCTCAGGATTATGAATCCTGCGCTCTAACCGGCTGAGCTACCTCGCCGTAAAAAAACATGTTTTCTCTTTTGAGCGGTGCAAATATACAATTTCCTCATAAAATTCAATGATAATATGTAATGAAATGAACTACCCCGGGGCAGCCCGTCCGCACGCTGTCGCTGAAGCGTAGGCGCCTATAGCGGAACGCTCAGTGCCGTCGGCTAGCCTTACGCTTGCGCTGAAGCTTCAGCGTAGGCGCATGGCGGCCGATGGAAGGCGGATTAAAAAGTATTTTTTTATTACTATTTTTTTATATATTGCAAGCAAACTTTAACTTCTTCAGATGAAAAAGAAATACGAGCTAGAGTACACGATCAATACATCCCCCAACGTTTTATACAATCGACTCAGTACGGCAGGCGGCTTATGCGAATGGTTTGCAGATGATGTTTATGTGGATGGAGATACTTTTACTTTTGTGTGGGAGGGAACAGAGCAACAAGCAAAAATAACCGGAATTAAAGATAATAAATATGTTCGCTTCCATTGGATGGATGACGAGGATCCGAAAGCCTATTTTGAATTCCGTATAAACATAGACGAATTAACAAAAGATTTAGCCTTAATGGTTACTGACTTTGCTGAAGAAGATGAAAAAAACGATGCTATTGATCTCTGGAATACACAGATTGCTGAATTGAAACGCAATCTTGGTTTATAAACTTTTTTCTTCAACTGCCCAAAATATCTTATTTTTATCCTCGTTTCCAAGGATACCATCTCTTTTGGCATGAAACGATTATATCGGTATATCCTCAAATCCTTCCTGGGTCCGTTGATTCTGACCTTCTTTATCGTTATGTTTTTGATGATTATGCAGTTCTTATGGAAGTATATCGATGATCTGGTAGGAAAAGGTTTGCATTTTAATATTCTCTCAGAACTGCTTTTTTACCTGGCGGCCAGTTTTGTTCCCATGGCTCTTCCCCTGGCTATTCTGCTGGCATCCCTGATGACCTTTGGTAATTTCGGGGAACGTTTCGAGCTGACCGCCATGAAATCATCAGGGATATCCCTTCAGCGGATTATGCTTCCTGTTTTTTTTCTGATGATTATCCTGACCCTTTTCTCTTTTTATTTTGCCAATAACATACTACCCATTGCCAACCTGAAATCCAGGTCCCTCTTGTGGGATATCCAGAGACAAAGACCGGACTTGAATATAAAAACAGGAGAATTTTATAACGGAATTGACGGATACAGTATTAAAATAGGGAAGAAAAACTTTAAGACAAGCATGCTGTATCATATTATCATTTACGACCATACCAACAAAAAAGGAAATATTTCCGTCACCTATGCCGATTCAGGAAAAATGATAGTCACACCGGATAAACAAGATCTGATTTTTAACCTGTACCATGGACAGGTCTATAATGAAATATTGAAAACAAAACGTCCTCTTTACAGACAGAAAAAAACTTATCCTTTCCGGCAGGACTTCTACTCCGAACAGACCATTATTCTCAAACTTACCGGCTTCGGATTAAAAAGAACGGATGAAAAACTATTTAAGAACAACTACGCCATGCTGAATCTATCTCAGCTGCAATATTTTACCGATTCTCTGACCAACCAGTTAAATGAGCGAAAAAGATTATTCAGAAAAACAGTCATGAGACAATATTTTGGAATGGTCACTTCTTTTAAAAAGATACATAATAAGGATTCCATATTAAGAACAGGTCAAAAAGACACAGTTCCTTTTGATTTATGGAAAGCCTACACCCGGGTTTCCTTCTCCGAAAAACAAACCATCGTAGATCAGGCATTAATGGATGCCCGGAGTACTAAGGACTACGTAAGTAATATACAGAGGGTCGTCGAAGCCCAGATAAAATACATCCGCAGACATCAAATCGAATGGCACCGCAAATTTACACTCTCATTTGCCTGTGTTATTTTTTTCTTTATAGGGGCTCCTCTTGGAGCAATCATACGCCGCGGTGGACTGGGAATGCCGATTGTCATATCTGTCCTTTTCTTTGTGTTTTATTACATTATATCCATGTCCGGAGAAAAATTTGTCCGGGAGAATGTATGGACTCCTTTTGAAGGGATGTGGATATCTACTTTTATCCTGCTTCCGATAGGGATTTATCTTACCTACAAATCCACCAATGATGCGTCCATTATGAACTCAGAGTCTTACAGTCAGTTCTTCAAACAATTGTGGAAAGGTATTTCCCATTTCTTTACCGGAAAAAATAGAATAAGCAGCTTCTTTCATGAGAATATTAATCATAACGAATAAACCCCCATTTCCACCATCTGACGGAAGTTCACTGGCTACTTCACAGCTAATCACTGCGCTTGCTTCAAATCATTATCTTATCCACATTTTTTATCTGAATACATCCAAACATATCGTCGAAAAAAAAAACATACCTGAAAGAACACAAAACATCTCCTTTACAACTGCCTCTATCAATACCAGGATCTGTTATTTAAAAGCATTATTTTCTTTGTTTTACCCCGGCAAGCCTTATACTGTTAATCGTTTTTCCAATAAAAGAACACGAAAGATATTAAAAGAATTATTACGAAGAGAAACCTTTGATATCATGCAAATTGAAGGCCTTTCCATGGCTCAATATCTACCATTGCTCCGGGAATATTCGAAAGCCCAAATCGTTTTCAGGCCTCATAATGCAGAATATGTTATTTGGGACCAAATGAAGAAAACAGAACAAAATCCTTTAAAGAAACTTTATTTTCATTTACTCAGCCATCAGATCAAAACATATGAATATAAGATGACCAGACAGTTCACAGCCCTGTTACCCATCAGTCATGAAGATGCCTCTATTTTCAGGCGATGGAATCCGGCAGCCAGAATAATGGTTCTTCCCTATGGGATAAAAATCCCTTCGAAACCATCTACTTCTCCTGCCCCCGGACTCCCGGTTTTACTTTTCCTGGGATCACTTGACTGGCAGCCCAACATCAACGGACTTCTTTGGTTTCTAAAAAAAATATGGCCCGCCCTCACTTGTGAATTTCCGGAGCTTACTTTACGGATCGCCGGACGAAATCCTGACAGGCGCCTTGTACACACCATCAGGGTAATACAGAAAAAGGCCCTGACAAAAACAAATCCTTCTCATGCAACCATTGATTTTCTGGGAGAAATTGAGACGACCGACAGTTTTTATACCTCCGGTTCGATTTTTATTGTTCCTCTGTTAGCAGGCAGCGGAATCCGGATAAAAATTCTCGAAGCCATGGCCCGGCAACAGGCTATTGTTTCCACCACCATAGGCACAACAGGGATACCTGCACGCCACGGACAGCATATCCTTATTGCTGACAATGTCAATGACTTCACAGACACCCTGAAAAATTTGTTAAAAGACCCTGTTTTATACACTAAAATCACAAGAAATGCCTTACTTTTATTGCAGGAATATTTTAATATCGATCAGATAACAAAAAACCTGGGAAACTTCTATAGGCAATTGTGAACACAATCCTTCATATCTTATTCTGGACCTGTTTATTTCTGCTGGCATACACCTATATATTATTTCCTTTGGGTCTGAATATCAGGGTCAGATTTTCCCGCAGGAAATCACCACCTTCATCTCCCAAACAGGAACCATTACCTTTTGTCAGCGTTATTATCCCAGCCTATAATGAAGAAAGTATAATTGAAAAAAAAATCCACAGTGTTTACCAAAGTGATTATTCTAATGACAGACTGGAAGTTCTGGTAATGTCAGATGCATCCACCGACCAAACAGATGAGAAAGTTATTCGTCAGCAGCAGAAACACCCCTCACTGCATTTTTACCGTTCAGAGCAAAGGATAGGCAAACCTTCCATATTGAACCATCTGGCAACCATCGCTACCGGTGAAATTCTTCTGTTGACGGATGCCAATGTTATGCTGTCCCGGGAGGCTATCAGATTACTTGCCCGTCACTTTTCCGACCCTGAACTGGGACTGGCAGATACTCAACTGATTACTGTTACTAACCACTCTTTTCGGGGTATTGCTTTCCAGGAAAAAAAATACACCGGCAGGGAAGTTATGATCAAATATAAGGAAAGTTTGCTGTGGGGTATAATGATGGGACCCTCCGGTGCCTGTTATGCATTACGCAAAAATTCATTCAGTACAATCCCTTCCAATTTTCTGGTAGATGATTTTTATATTAACATGAAGGTGCTGGAGCAGGGAAGAAAAGCTATTGTTGAGCCCAAGGCTATTGTTTATGAAGATGTTACTCATAAATTTACCGAAGCATTCCGTCGTAAGGTAAGAATCGCAGCCGGAAATTTTCAAAATTTTTACGCTTTCCGTCATCTGTTCAGTCATATTCTTAAACCCACAGGCTTTTGTTTCTGGTCTCATAAAGGCATCCGTTGGTTTGGCCCCTGGCTTATTCTGTTAAATCTGGTTTCTAATATTCTGTTAGCCATACATGAGCCTCTTTATCTTATTCTTTTATCCATTCATTTATTTATTTTTTTTCTGATAACCTTAGATAATATTTTAGGGTTATTCGGAAAACAAATTGTAATTTTGCGGTTTATTACACATTTTTATTCTATGAACCTGGCTTTAGCGGCCGGTTTAATAAAAGTATTGAAAGGGGTAAAAACAAATGTCTGGGAACCAACAGAAAGAAACCAATAAAAGCAAATCCTCTGCCAAAGGGAAAAAATCCATCTTTGATTCGATCCCTTCCGCTATTGAAGAGATAAAAAAGGGCAGACCTGTCATTGTCGTAGATGATGAAGACAGGGAAAATGAAGGCGATTTTATCATAGCTGCCGAACTGATCACTCCCGAGTTGGTCAATTTCATGGCCAGAGAAGGCAGGGGACTGATCTGCGTTGCCCTCACCGAAGAACGATGTGCACAATTACATCTGGATCTTATGGTCGGTAAAAACACTGCGTTGCATGAGACCCAATTTACGGTTTCGGTAGATTACATCGGGAAAAACACCTCTACCGGTATCTCCGTATATGACAGGGCAGCAACCATCAAAGCCCTGGTTGACCCGTCCACACAGCCGGAAGATCTGGGACGCCCGGGACATATCTTCCCCCTGAAAGCAAAATCCAACGGGGTACTTCGCAGAACAGGACATACCGAGGCGGCGGTTGATCTGACCCGGTTGGGAGGACTTTTTCCCGGAGGAGCACTGGTGGAAATTTTGAATCCCGACGGTACCATGGCACGGTTGCCTCAACTACAGAAGCGGGCCCTTACCTTTAAGATTAAACTGATCTCTATAAAAGACCTGATTGCCTACCGTATTCAACACGAAAGTCTTATCGAACGGGGAGTCGAAGTTAAGCTACCTACCAAATACGGAAAGTTCCGGTTGATTTCTTTCCGCCAGAAATCCAATAGCCTGGAACATGTAGCCCTGTTGAAAGGCCACTGGTCCCCCGAAGAACCGATTCTGGTAAGAATGCATTCTTCCTGTGTTACAGGTGATATTTTCGGTTCTTTACGGTGTGATTGTGGAGATCAGCTTCATAAATCGATGAAAATGATCGACAAGGAAGGGAAGGGGGTGATTGTTTACCTGAACCAGGAGGGCCGTGGAATTGGCTTGTTCAATAAAATTAAAGCCTACAAACTGCAGGAAGAAGGAAAAGACACCATCCAGGCCAATATAGAGTTAGGATTTAAAGCCGATGAGCGGGATTATGGTATCGGCGCCAGCATCCTTCATGAGCTGGACGTAGGCAAAATTAAACTGCTGACAAATAACCCCGTAAAACGGGCAGGTCTGGAAGGATACGGACTGGAGATTGTGGAAGTGGTACCTATAGAGATAAAACCCAATAAGTATAATGCTTATTACCTTCAGACAAAGAAAGTTAAAATGGGTCATCTGCTCGAACTTGTTCATCCCGATGACCTCAAAAAGTTTCCTTTGGATGACAATGATTAAGCCTCTTCTGCAGAAACAACAGATTTTTTGCCAATGACCTCTTCACCTGCCATCGTTTTTTACGGAACCCCCGACTTTGCAGTTGGAATACTGGAAGCCATGCTCCAACGGAAAATACTGGTAAAAGGGGTGGTAACCACCCCGGACAAACCCGCCGGCAGGGGAAGAAAACCCCAGCCTTCACCTGTGAAGTTGTTCGCTAAAAGAAATGAGATTCCTTTGGCTCAGCCGGAAAAATTAAAAGACCCGGCTTTTCTTACCCAGTTGAAAATATGGAGCCCTGATCTCCAGGTAGTCGTAGCTTTTAGAATGATGCCGGAGGTCGTTTGGGCATTCCCAAATCTGGGAACCTTTAACCTGCATACTTCCTTGTTACCACAATATCGCGGAGCTGCTCCCATTCAAAGGGCACTGATGAACGGTGAAAAAGAAACCGGCGTTACAACCTTCTTTATTAACCACAAAATAGATACCGGCAGGATTATCATGCAGGAAAAGATTCCGATTCTCCCCGAAGACAATGCCGGAACTCTTACAGAAAAACTAAAAAAAAGAGGAGCAGCGTTAACCCTTAAGACTATTGAGTTGATTGGTCGTGGAAATATCAAACCTGTTGAACAACCAATCAGTGTCCTGGAGGGGTTAAAAACAGCCCCGAAGATTACCAAAGAAGACCTACAGATCAACTGGGAAGAATCTCCTGAAAAGATATGTAACCGGATCAGAGCCCTTAGCCCGGTCCCCGGTGCACGCACCCGGATGGAAACCGAAAACAGTAAACAACAGATACTGAAAATCTTCTGTGCCACACCCCGTATGGAGAAACACCACTATACAGCCTCCTCTTTCGTCACAGATCAGAAAACTTATCTGAATGTGGCCGTAAACGGAGGTTTTGTCTCCCTACAGGAAGTACAACTCGAAGGACGGAAAAAAATGAACATCCGGGATTTCCTAAAAGGATTTCATCCGGAAAACTTTACATTACTTCCGTAATTTGATTCTTTGTCCTGGCACAGGCTCCTGTCCTTTTTCCATTCCGTTCATCTCCAGTAAATTTCTCAGTTTAATACCATATTGCTGGGAAACAGAATACATGGTATCTCCTTCCCTGGCAATATATATTGTCTTACCGGGTGCCGCCTGTTTTCGTTTAGGTTGCAGGTAAAGTATCTGGCCCGGGCGGAGTTGAGACGTCCTGTCCAGATCATTATATTTATATAACTCCCAAGGAAGTAAACTGAGCTCCCTGGTTAGCGACTCAAATGTATCTCCTTGTTTTACAATAATATAATCAACCCTGTTATTGTCCAGAATTTTCCTTTTAGCAGACTGCACAACAAATTCATCTGACATAACCCGGGAGGGGTATATATCAGGTTGTTTCTGGTGAATCCGTTTTCGTTCTTTTTCCGTTTTTGCAGCAATAGCTACAGGTAAAGAATACGTTCCCTCATCAAGTTTATACAGTTTGTTTTCCTCAATAATTTTGATCAACATTTTAGCATAATGCGGATGAGTGGCATAGCCGGCTCTTTTCAGTCCTCTGGCCCATGCCTTAAAATCATGGGGATCCAGTTCAAAAAGAAAAGCATAACGCTGACCATTCCGGATAAAATCGGAATGATCCCGGTACGAATCATCTACCGACTTATATCTACGAAAGCATTCATGCCGTTTATCATCATCATAATAGATCTTCCTGCCGTTCCAGTCTTTGTGACATTTGATGCCAAAATGATTGTCCCCATAAACAGCAAGATAACTATTTCCGTCATTGGATTCCAGCAGTGCCTGGGCCATGGTAATACTGGCCGGAATGCCCGTACGCTGCATTTCTTCCCTGGCCAGTCCGGCATATGTAGAAATATATTGCTGTCGATTCATGGTTATGTGACTAACCGTTGTCTTCCTGGATGTTCCGCACCCCACAGGGAGTAACAACACGGAAAGATAGATCAGCACAGACAGTAATGAACGGATGGAAGAAACCCTGTAAACCATTATTTTCTGATCATTCATCCCTCAAAAATATAATTTTCATGCCAATAAAACCAGTCTCCTCTTCAATAAAATAATCAAAAAAAAATATGAACCCTGGTATAATATCAACGCAAACTTAACAATGAAGGATTCTTCTTGTTTAATTTATGATAAATAGTAATTTTGTTCAGAAGAGACGGGTTCATTACGTTATATCATCACCTATGCAACATAAAAAGATCATAGTCAATATTACCGAGCATCTCCTGTCAGAACTTAATGAATCGGACAGAAAACTTATAGACAAAGCCAGAGAGGCAGCAGGAAATGCCTATGCTCCTTATTCTTCTTTTCGGGTAGGGGCCGCTCTGCTGCTTGAAGACGGGAAAGTTATCCAGGCTAACAACCAGGAAAATGCAGCTTATCCGTCAGGTTTGTGTGCTGAACGTGTAGCTGTATTCTATGCCAACGCCAGATATCCGGAAACGGCTATTGTAGCACTTGCTATCGCTGCCCTAAAGAAGAAAAATTACACAGATGATCCTATTTATCCCTGTGGGGCCTGCCGGCAGGTGCTTGTGGAATCGGAAAACCGTTTTGGTAAACCCCTGCGTATTCTCATGGCGGGCAATTCGAGGGTAGATATTGTCTCCTCTGCCTCCGACCTCCTCCCCAAGAATTTCAATCATCACGATCTGGCTTAGTCATACAAACCAGAGAAAGCTTTCCATAATTCATCCCCCGGAGGCTCCGCAATCAATCTCATTTCCCGGCCTCCGACAGGATGCTTAAAAGACAACTCCCTGACATGCAGATGAATTCCCCCTCCCGGGGCAGAACGTAGATAACCATATTTCAGATCTCCCCGGATCGGACAGCCAATGGCTGCCAATTGAGCACGGATCTGATGATGTCTTCCCGTAAACAGTCTGATCTCAAGAAACCAGTATCTGTCGGACCGTCCGACGATACGGTATTGTAATTCAGCTTTCCGGGAACCGGAACATTCGCCTGAGAAAACAAAAGATTTATTTTTATCCCGGTTACGCACCAGGTAATGTACCAGGAAATCTTCATCTTTCGGAGGCCGGTTCCTGACTATAGCCCAATAAATTTTCACTGTCTGCCGTAGCTTGAATTGCTCGTTCATCCGTGCCAATGCTTTACTGGTCCTGGCAAAAAGAACCACTCCGCTGACAGGCCTGTCCACCCTGTGAATAACACCCAGGAACACGTTTCCCGGCTTATGATATTTCTCTTTCAGGAAATTTTTCATCATTGTGTCCAGGGGAAAGATCTCCGGTTTTATCACCCTGGACAATGTCGGACACCCTTTTATTTACCGCAATCAAATGATTATCTTCATAAATAATTTGCGGATAGATCATCGTATGATATCATTTATGGATGCGCCCCCCTGTCAATATTGTTCCCTTTCATTGGGAA
>CAYLJE010000007.1:0-25440 GCA_964383915.1 uncultured Rikenellaceae bacterium | reverse complement strand
ATGATATCATTTATGGATGCGCCCCCCTGTCAATATTGTTCCCTTTCATTGGGAAAATCCACAGTCCTTACATCATGGATATAAGCTTTCACCGCCCCGCTGATTTCTTCATTAAGATTATGATAACGCCGGAGGAAACGCGGGGAAAACTCCTGCGTAATTCCTAACATGTCATGTAACACCAGCACCTGGCCATCCACTTCTGCGCCTGCTCCGATACCAATCACAGGTATTTTCAGGTCAGACGCCACTTTGGCTCCCAGTGAAGCAGGCACTTTTTCCAGCACAACGGCAAAACATCCGGTTTTTTCCAGAAGCAAAGCATCCTCCACCAGTTTCTGCGCCTCCTCCTCATCCCTGGCACGTACCACGTAAGTCCCAAATTTATGAATGGACTGAGGTGTTAGCCCCAGATGTCCCATCACTGGTATCCCGGCAGAAAGAATACGTTCTACCGACTCAATAATCTCACGTCCTCCTTCCATCTTCACAGCATGTGCCCCTGTCTCTTTCATGATACGAATAGCAGATGACAGTGCCTCCTTGGAATTCCCCTGATAGGTACCAAAAGGCATATCCACTATCACCAAAGCTCTCTTTACCGCCCGAACAACTGAAGCTGCATGATAAATCATATTATCCAGTGTGATCGGCAGCGTCGTCTCATAACCGGCCATCACGTTAGAAGCAGAATCCCCTACCAGAATGGCATCAATTTCCGCTTCATCAACAATCCTGGCAAAAGAATAGTCATAAGCTGTCAGCATAGCAATTTTTTCACCACGTAATTTCATTTCATTCAGTACATGTGTGGTGACCCGTTTGACCTGTTTATATAATGACATGGCTTATTATGATTAAATACTTACCACAAAGCTACGAAGTTATCCTGAAAAACAAGGAAATTTTTTTTGACTTATTCCTTCTTTCAATCATATATCTCAGACAACTGCCTTTTTGTCATTTAAAAAACAGTTCCGGACACATCAAAAATAATGGAAGAAAAATTCACTTTTAAAAAATATTTTTTAAATTCCATAGAGATTAACATCTCTTCTATTTTTGCATATCTAATTGATATTCTTTATATTGCAACGTGTCTGACAAACATTTGTATCCATATTACAAACATAAGACAGTCCATTTGTTAAAAAAAACTTTCCGTCAGGATATCAAAACACGATCAGATATTTTAAACTGGCATAATGCTTGAGTATAACAAACGAAATATTCTGAAAACTCAAAAAAAATAAACAAAATAAAAACTGAAACTTATGAGTAAAATAATTGGAATCGACTTAGGAACTACGAATTCGTGTGTTGCTGTTATGGAAGGGAATGAACCTGTTGTGATACCCAACAGTGAGGGCAAACGGACCACGCCGTCTGTGGTAGCATTTGTGGAAAACGGAGAACGTAAAATCGGGGATCCGGCAAAAAGACAGGCTATTACGAATGCCAGGAAAACGGTTTATTCCATCAAACGTCTGATGGGTGAAACATATAACCAGGTTGCCGAAGAAATCAAACGATTATCTTATGAAGTAATTAAAGGAGAAAATAATACACCGAGGGTAAAAATTGACGACCGTTTATATTCTCCACAGGAAATTTCTGCCATGGTACTGCAAAAGATGAAAAAAACAGCAGAAGATTACCTGGGACAGGAAGTTACGGAAGCCGTCATTACAGTCCCCGCCTATTTTAATGATTCTCAGCGACAAGCCACCAAAGAGGCAGGAGAAATTGCAGGGTTAAAAGTGCGCAGGATTATCAATGAGCCTACGGCAGCCTCCCTGGCTTACGGGCTGGATAAAAAAGGAAAAGACATGAAAGTGGCTGTTTTCGATCTTGGGGGCGGGACTTTTGATATCTCCATTCTGGAGCTGGGAGATGGGGTCTTCGAAGTAAAATCAACCAATGGAGACACCCATTTGGGAGGTGATGATTTTGATCAGACCATTATCAACTGGCTGGCGGATCAATTTAAAAAAGACGAAAATATTGACCTCCGTAGAGACCCCATGGCTCTGCAGCGCCTGAAAGAAGCTGCTGAAAAAGCAAAGATTGAATTATCCAGCGCTACCTCAACGGAGATAAACCTTCCTTATATTA
Source organism: uncultured Rikenellaceae bacterium (assembly GCA_964383915.1). Classification (GTDB taxonomy): domain Bacteria; phylum Bacteroidota; class Bacteroidia; order Bacteroidales; family VadinHA17; genus DRPN01. The sequence goes on along the minus strand of CAYLJE010000007.1, from coordinate 23,325 downwards.
TGCCGGTAGATGGGATCCCCAAGCACCTGGTGAAAACACTCACAAGGGCGCAATTTGAAAAACTGATTGATCGTTACATTCAAAAAGTTATTGCCCCCTGTAAGATTGCACTAAAGGATGCCGGACTTTCCACCTCAGACATTGATGAAGTACTGCTGGTAGGTGGATCCACACGTATTCCTATTGTACAACAGAAAGTACAGGAATTTTTCGGTAAAGCCCCGTCAAAAGGTGTAAACCCTGATGAAGTAGTAGCTGTTGGAGCTGCTATTCAGGGAGGTGTCCTTACCGGAGAAGTAAAGGATGTTTTGTTACTGGACGTAACCCCCTTGTCTCTGGGTATTGAAACCCTGGGTGGGGTGATGACCAAACTGATTGAAGCCAATACCACCATCCCCACCAAGAAAACGGAAACTTTCACGACAGCTGCAGATAATCAGCCTTCCGTTGAAATACATGTTCTCCAGGGAGAAAGACCCATGGCTAATGACAACAAAACCATCGGCCGTTTTCATCTGGACGGAATACCACCTGCCCCCAGAGGCATTCCACAGATCGAAGTAACATTCGATATTGACGCCAACGGCATACTGAACGTTTCAGCCAAAGACAAAGGCACTGGTAAAGAACAGAAAATAAGGATCGAAGCTTCTTCAGGGCTGACAGACGATGAAATCAAGAAAATGAAGGAAGAAGCCAAAGTCAATGAAGAAAGCGATAAAAAAGCCAAAGAACGGATAGATAAATTAAATGCGGCTGACAGTCTGATTTTCCAGTCTGAAAAACAACTGAAAGAGTTTGGTGATAAATTACCCGCTAATAAAAAAGAAAGAATCCAAAAAGCACTGGAAGACCTGAAAAATGCACATAAAAATGAAGATCTGTCTGCTATGGATAATGCTACCACTGAGCTGAATGCCGCCTGGCAGGAAGCCAGTGAAGAAATGTACAAATCCGGCCAAACAACAAGTGCCCACGATTCTTCAGCCGATAAGGGAAGTCAGGAAGAAAAAGCAAAAGCAAAAGCAAAAGGTAAGGACGATGAAGTAACAGACGTAGATTTTGAAGAAGTTAAATAAATCCTGACATCTTTTGATAATTTAAAAAAGCTGTTCATTCGTGAACAGCTTTTTTTTAATTATTTTTATACCGTTAAAAAATGAAAAAGCCAAAATCCCGTTTCCTTAAAAAAAATATAAATTGAAACTCTACCTGATCATTATTACTTCTTCTTTCTTCCTGTTATTGCAGGCTATCCCTTCTACGACAGCACAAGCCGAACAACCTGCGGATACTCTTTTTAACAGAACTAACGACAGAGGCAAAAAACAAGGATACTGGAAAAAATACGATCATAACGGAAAACTCCTGTACCGTGGTTATTTTGTCAATGGAAAACCTGTGGGAGATTTTATGCGTTTCTATGACGACGGATCATTAAAATCAAGAATGTATTATCATCCAAAAGATGATACGGTAGATATCATTTTTTATTACAGAAACGGGACACTTGCGGCAAAAGGACAATATTTCCATAGAAAAAAAATCGGAAAATGGCGTTATTATTCATTTTATGAAGGCACGCTCTCTTACATTGAACATTACAACAATGGTCTAAAAGATGGGCTAAGTATTAAATTCTATGCGTCAGGAGATACAGCTGAGATTCTTGGTTTTTCTAACGGTATCAAAGAGGGCATATGGTCTCAATTTTTCCCGGAAGGTATCCCCAAGTTACAAGCTACTTATGTAAACAATAAATTGGAGGGCGATTTTATCATTTATTCCCTCAACAGGAAGAAACAAATAGCAGGCTTTTATAAACAAAACAGCCGGAACGGTCCATGGTATCTGTATAACAAGGATGGCAAAGTGATACAAATCATCCATTATAAAAACGGAATAGCAGAGAACGCGAAAGAACTTACCAAAGAGCAAAATGCACTGCTTGACTCACTGGAAAAAAACAAAGGAAAGTTTAAAGATCCTGAAGAATACGGCATCAATAGTTTACGTAAATAGCCATCGGTTCTTTTATTCCAGTCAATATCCATGAAATAATGACCAGACTGATCTTTGGTTTTGTATTTTTCTCTTTCACCATCCTGGCAAAAGGGCAGGGTCCCGGCATTTACACTATTCACTTATCAGACAAAAAAGGAACCCCTTATTCCCTCGCCCGGCCCGAAGCTTTTTTATCATACAGGGCTCTGCAACGTCGAAACAGGCAGAATATCCCGGTCACAGCAGAAGATCTGCCGGTATCTCCTGATTACGTAGACAGCCTGCGTTCCCTGGGTTTAAAAATCCTCTGCCGGTCACGATGGTTCAATACTATCACAGTATATACGGATGACAATCTGTTAACAGACACCCTCAACAAGTTATCATTCGTTCAGGATATTCTTTTGGTGAAACCGGCATCTGCCAAAAAATCCACCATCGTAAAATGGAACACATCAGCAGTAAAATCCGGCACAAATACATCCCTGGCACAACTACACCTGTTACAGGGAGATGCCCTTCACAGTCTGGGTTTTACAGGCAAAGAGATGGTTATTGCTGTTCTGGATGCCGGATTTTACCATGTCAACATGCTTCCTGCCTTTGATAGTATCCGTATGAAAGGTCAGATCCTGGGTACCAGGGATTTTGTTACCGGAAACGATTTGGTTTATGATGATCATACGCATGGCATGAATGTCCTGAGTGTTCTTGCCGGGAATATTCCGGGACGCCTTATCGGATCAGCTCCCGCAGCCGGTTATTGGTTGCTACGTACAGAAGACGCCGGTAGCGAGTATCCCATTGAAGAAGATTTCTGGACTGCCGGGGCAGAATTTGCCGACAGCGTGGGAGCAGATATTATCAGTACCTCGCTGGGATATTCCGTTTTTGACGACCCGGCCATGAACCATACTTATCATGACCTGGATGGTCGTACTACCATGGTAGCACGGGCTGCCACAATGGCTGCCCGGCGGGGTATGATTGTTGTAGCCAGCGCTGGCAATGAAAGATCAAATGCCTGGCATTACATTATCTCCCCTGCTGATGCCGATAGTATCCTGGCGGTAGGGGCTACTGACTCCACAGGTATTCCTGCATACTTTTCTTCTGTTGGTCCCTCTGCCGACGGACGTATAAAACCAGATGTCAGCGCCATGGGCGTTCATGTTCTCTTCCAGGGATCTAACGGAGGCCTCATGCAGGGTAACGGAACCTCTTTTTCTGCTCCTCTGATCAGCGGCATGACAGCCTGCCTGTGGCAAGCCTTCCCCGACGCAAAAGCACAGGAGATTATCCGCATCGTACGTGAAAGTGCAAATTCTTTCTTACATCCAAACAATATCATAGGCTATGGGATTCCTGATTACCTGCTTGCCTATACCCGGTTAAGAGTATCCAAACAACTCTCCACTCACCATCCTTATCTGGTGTACCCCAATCCTTTCATCGATCATGTTACGTTGGCTATTAAAATTTCTACTCAGGATAAGATACAAATATGTATTTATGATCTTAACGGAAAAACAATTTATGACAGGACTTTTGGTAATCAAATGGAAAATACCCGAATCATTCCACTATATCTTAAAAATTGTATATCTTCAGGATTATATATTTTACAGGTTCATTCAGGACAATTTTCAGCCGCCATTCCGATCATTAAAGTTAAATAATGATGACAACGCAGGAAAAACTGACACTCTCGGAGCTAAACGGTTTAATCCGGGAAACAGTCGAGAACCATTTCCAACATCCTTATTGGGTTATCGCCGAGATCAGTGAGATGAAAATCAATGCCAGCGGACACTGTTACCTGGAACTTATTGAAAAGGGCCCGGATAATGATCTGCCACTAGCCAAAGCCAGAGCCACGATCTGGGCTTACACTTTCAGACTTCTGAAACCTTATTTTGAAACAACCGCAGGAAGACCACTGACAACAGGGATAAAAGTGCTTCTTCAGGTTGTCGTTTCTTTTCATGAAGTATATGGCCTTTCACTGACTATCAAAGATATAGATCCGGGATTTACCATTGGTGAAATGGCACTGAAACGTAAAAAAATTATTGAACGGCTCCGGAAAGAAGGAATTTTTGACATGAACAGGCAACTTCCTTTTCCGTTGGTACCCCAGCGAATTGCCATCATTTCTTCAGAGACAGCTGCCGGTTATCAGGACTTTGTCCATCAGCTAACGCATAATCCACAGGGATATTCTTTTGATCTGGTATTGTTTCCTGCCGTCATGCAGGGGAAAGATGCCGAAGATACACTCATCCGGGCTTTGGAAAAAATATATTCCCGGGAACAGAATTTTGATCTGGTGGTTATTATCCGGGGAGGAGGATCCCAGGCCGACCTGGGATGTTTTGATAATTACCGTTTATCTGCACACATGGCCCAACTCCCTCTTCCTATTCTTACGGGCATAGGACACGAAAAAGATGAAACGGTAGCTGACCTGGTAGCTTATACCAATCTTAAAACACCTACAGCAGTGGCTGCATTCATCCTTGACAGGATGATGACTTTTGAGGAGAGAATACATGAGGTATCAGAAGCTATTTACCAAAGGATACAAGATATTCTTTTCAGACAAAATAATCTGTTGGAACATAATGTTTATAAGATAAAAAGTCTGTTGCAAAAACAATTAGGCATTCACACCCACTTACTTGACAGGATCCGGCAGAAACTATTTTATCTTTCCGAAAACAACCGGCATGAAAAAAAGAATGAACGCACCCAATATGTCCGGGAACTAATAAGGAGCATACACGATTATATCGAATGGCATAAACAAAAACCGGAAAAATATTCCGGAGAAATCACCAACGTTGCCCGAAGATATCTGTTGGAAAAAAAACAGTATCTTGATGTTTCACAAAAGAGTTTGTCCTACCTCGATCCCATGAATATTCTGAGGCGTGGTTATTCTATTACACGGTTACAGGGACATGCCATAAAAGACCCGGCCACTGTCAAAACAGGGGATGTTATTCATACCAAACTTTTAGCTGGAGATATAAAAAGCAGGATAATAAAATAGTTTTAGTATGATAAAACACTTCTCCTATTTTTGCGTATAGAAATACAATAGAGCTCTTCATTTGAAATGAAACAAATACCTCTGAAAATATTTTTTTTAGGTCTGCTTCTGTTATTTGGCTGTCGGCATAGTTCTGGAACTGATTCATTTGCTGACAGTCTGGTGAAAAAACTTCAAACTTCGGATGATACAGAAAAAGTTTATATCTACACTGAACTTTCAAAATATTATTTGTTATCATCCTTATCGGAAAGCATGCGTCTTGCGTTAAAAGCTGTAGCCCTTGCTGACAGCATACAGAATATAAAGGCCAGAGCAGAAGCTTATAACCGGCTTGGAACAATCCATTACTATTTTAATAACTTTGAAAAAGCCACACTCTACATCATTGAAGGACTAAAGATCAGGGAAAACATTCATGATTCTGCCGGGATTGCTTCTTCATACACAAACCTGGCTGTCACTTACATGGCCAACCAGGACTACCATAATGCGATCAAATACAACCAGAAATCCATTGATTTAAAGACGAAATTAGGGATTACCAAGAATATAGGAGCCAATTATAACAATATGAGTATTTATTACTGGGATAAAAAAGACTGGACCAAAGCTTTGTATTGGGGGATCAGGACACTTGAATATGACAAGAAAAAAAACGATAAGAAATTATTAGCCGGTGCTTATTTGAATATCGGAGGAATTTACCACGCCCAGAAAGATTACAGACGGGCTTTAAAGAATTACAAAAGATGTCTGGCTCTGGCAAACGGAGCAAGAGACACATTAAAAATTATTTCAGCATTGGATAATGTATCCATGATTTATTTAGATACCAGGAAAACGGATCTTGCCTATATCACGTTGAAACAGGAAGGAGCCATGGTCAAAAAATATGGCAAGCTGGATATTTTAACGAACTACCTCATCAACATGGCCCAATACTACAAACAAAAAGAGGATTATTATCATGCCTGTCAATATCTTCGGACTTATGGCCGGTATAACGATACCCTCTTTTTGCAACGTGCCTATGATAAAATTTCAGGATTACAAACAGAGTTTGAATCCCAGAATATGGAGTACCAGATACGTTCTTTCAAACAAAATCAAACGATCAAGGAGCTTACCCTAAAAAAAGAAAAACTGCGCGTTCTTGAGTTTATTTTCTTTTTACTCCTGATCCTGTTGGTTATTCTGATTATTACGTATTTATTCCGCAAACTTTACTTATACAGGAAAGAGATTGCTTTTAGGAACCTGTCCTTACAAGAAGCAAACCAGAAACTCTTTGAATCAGAAAAAAGCCTTCTTTCTTTGAATCAGACCAAAGATAAATTTTTTTCCATTATTGCCCATGACCTGATCAATCCGTTCCAACCCTTACTGGGTCTCTCTGAGTTGTTAATCACAGATCTTGACAACCTATCCGACGATGAAATAAAAAAATATGCAACACTGATCAAAGAATCAGCAATGAAGTTGTATAATCTCTTGAGCAATCTTCTGAAATGGACCCAGGCCCAGACAGGCAGGTTGTCCTATAATCCGGAAAACATCTACCTGAAAGAGTTAGTCACTGAAATACTCTCTTTTTACAAGGAAAATGCCAAAATAAAGAATATCCATCTGATGAATCATATCAACAAGGAAGTCATGGCCTATGCGGACAGAGAATTACTGAGTGCTATTTTTAGAAATCTGATCAGTAATGCCATAAAGTTCACCAACAAGAATGGTTATGTTAAGATAGATGCCTACGAAAAAGACAGGATCGTCGAAGTTTTAGTAAAAGATAATGGGATCGGCATAGATCCCGAAAGGATAAATAAAATCTTTAAGATAGAATCCGCTATATCTACCCGGGGAACCGAGGACGAGGAAGGAACCGGTCTGGGACTTATACTTTGTAAAGAATTCATTGAAAAAAACAGAGGAAAAATCCGGGTTGTCAGCCATAAGGGAAAAGGAACATCTTTCCATTTTACCTTACCTAAATCACCTGTAAAACCATAGGTTAATGAAAAAAATTACTGTCATTGGCATATTATTTATAACCTTATTCATTTTCAGAGGTTATAGTCAGGGTAGGCGCATTGACAGCCTGGAAAAGGAATTAAACCATGACCTCCCTGATATAACAAAATCAAAAATATCCAATAGACTGTCAATAAATTATTTACAAAATAATGATATCCCTGCCAGTTTACAATATGCCTATTTGTCCCTCGAATTTGCCATCCGGACAAATGACCGGAAGGCAATCAGTATTGCTTATCTCAGGATTGGAAATACTTATTCTTCTGTGGATGTCCACAATACCGCTCTGGAATATTACTTAAAAAGCAAACAAGTGCTTAAGAATACCCATTTGAGAAACAATTGGGCCAATACCTATCTGTTCATGGGGCAGGCTTATAACAACTTGCAAAAATATGATTCTGCCAGAATATGTTACCATCTTGCCAACACCTATCTTTCCCAACTGAGAACCCCGGAATGGGGTAAGAATATTTTGCTTTTCAGGGGAGAGGTTGAAAAAAAAACAGGTAACTTTGACACTGCACGGGTGTATTATCAGGAGACACTCAACCAGGAACTGGCTTTACAAGACACACTCGCAATTTTAAATACCTTACGTTATTTCACCGATTTATGGCAGACAACAGGCCAGTTTCATAAAGAAGAAAAGACACTGAAGAAAATAATCAATCTGTCCACTCTTTCCCATCACCTGTTTCATCTCTGTAAAGCTTATTCACAATTAGCTTCCTGTTACCTGAAGACCGGAAAAACTGTAAACGCATATGAGTCCCTTTTACAAAGCGATTCATGCAACAGACATCTGAATGAGATAGCGTTGCAAAAAAACAACCTGTTAACTTTCTCTGATTACTATGCCAAAGTAAAAAACTATCAAAAAGCCTACCAATACTACACAAAATACCTTGCGCTCAATGACTCTATTGAAGCAAAACATTTTCAGCTTGTAAAAAAATTATTTGACATACGTTATAATACAGAATCAAAAATCAAAGAGCTGGAACTCCTGAAAAAAAATAATGATATTCAGAATCTTAAATTTCAAAAAAATAGTTTTTATAAGCATGTTTCACAAGGTGTCTTTTACTTTTTTCTGATCGTTCTACTCATCTTACTTTTTGTTTATTATATCAAACGAAGAGCCCATCAGAAGCTGCTTAAAACAAACAAGAAGCTCGAGCTGATCAATGCAGAGTTAGCCCGGAGAGAACAGGAACAACAACATGAAAACCTGATAAGAAATAAACTTTTTATGATTCTGGCCCATGATCTGATCAATCCATTTAATGCACTGCTGGGCTTTGCAGAATTATTATCAGAAGAAATCCAGGAGTTTGACAGAAGAGATGTAAAACGTCAAAGTGAGTTTATTCTTCAATCAGCCAAACAACTTCATTTTTTGCTGGAAAACTTACTCCAATGGGCTCGTATCCAAACAAAACGCGTAAGATTCTTCCCCTCATATATTAATATGAATAAAGTCATACGAAATGTCGCGGATTTATACCGGTTCATGGCAGATAAGAAGAAAATCAGCCTGAACTTACACATACAGGATTCTCTGATTGTATATGCCGATGAGAGCCTGGTGTCTGTAGTTTTGCGTAATCTTATACATAATGCATTAAAATATACCTATGAGGGGGGCACTGTAGAAATAGAAGGAATACAGGAAGAACAAGATCAGGTAATGATTAAAGTCAGAGATACGGGATGTGGAATATCCAGAGAAGAACAAAAAAAGTTATTTAACCTGGAGCATCATTTTACACAGAAAGGTACATCAGGTGAACAAGGCACAGGGTTGGGGCTCATTATCTGTAAAGAATTTCTGAAAATGCATAACAGCTCTCTCATTGTTGAAAGTGTACCCGAAAAAGGCAGCAACTTTATTTTCTCATTGACTTCGAAAAATAAAAAGGAGATAAAATCATGACGAAAAAACAGATCACTTATGCAGAAGCTATTTCCGAACTGGAGGAAATACTATCACAGATAGAAAACAAAGAACCGGATGTCGATGACCTCACAGATAAAGTGAAAAGAGCCGCTTATCTGTTACGTTTTTGTCAGAAAAAGTTACACAAAGCTTCTGCCGAAGTTGAAGAAATACTCAAAAGCATACAGGAAGACAAGGAAGGGTTTGAGGTTTGAATTGTAAGAGGCCAGGGGAGTTACTATTTTATGTCGTGCGGCAGCTAAGAGATCCTCTTCCGCCACGATGGCATAAATCAGCCTTTTTTCTTTCTATTCTTCTTCAGTTTGTGAGGTTTCAGCATATTTTCCGGAGCAAGCAATTTATCCAGTTCTTTTTTTGATAACAGTTTCTTTTCCAGCACCAGTTCATAAACGCCCTTATTGGTTTTAGCCGCTTCTTTCGCAAGCATCGACGAGGTCTCATATCCCAACACAGGATTCAGTGCCGTTACCAGCCCGATACTGTTCTGCACCATTCCACGGCAATGTTTCGCATTTGCGGTGATGCCTTCGATACAACGAATACGAAATGTTTTCATCCCGTTTTTAAGCATCTCCAAAGACTCAAAGATACTCTGAACAATAACAGGCTCCATTACATTCAGCTCGAGCTGGCCGGCCTCCCCTGCCAGACTAACAGTCAGGTCATTCCCAATAACCTTAAAAGCAATCTGGTTGACAACTTCAGGTATCACCGGATTCACCTTCCCGGGCATGATAGAAGACCCCGGCTGCATGGCAGGCAGATTAATCTCATTTAATCCTGCCCTGGGACCTGAAGAAAGAAGCCTCAAATCGTTAGATATCTTGGATAACTTGAGAGCAAGTCGTTTTAAAGCAGATGAATACATGACAAAAGCACCGGTATCCTGTGTTGCTTCCACAAGGTTTTTAGCCGTTTTTACTTCCAACCCGGTAATCTGCCGGAGGTATTTTACTACTATTCTGGCATAACCAGGATCGGCATTTATTCCTGTACCTATGGCCGTCCCTCCCATGTTAATCTCGAGAAACAAATCTACATTCTGATTCAGACGTTGTATTTCCTCTTCCAGTGTTACAGCATATGCTTCAAAAGACTGTCCCAGCGTCATGGGCACAGCATCCTGCAACTGAGTCCTACCCATCTTAATCACCTGAGCAAACTCCCCTCCTTTCTTGTGAAAAGTCTCAGCCAGTTCCTCCAGAATAATAATCAGACGCTGGTTGCTGAATATCAATGCCAGTTTCACAGCAGTAGGATACGCATCATTGGTGGACTGCGAAAGGTTTACATGGTTGTTTGGATGACAATACTGATATTCTCCTTTCTCATGACCCATGATTTCCAATGCCCTGTTGGCGATGACTTCATTTGCATTCATATTGGTAGAGGTTCCGGCACCTCCCTGAATCATATCCACAACAAAATATTGATGATATTTTCCTTTGATGATTTCCTGACAAGCCTGTCTGATAGCTTTATAAACAGAATCTTCCAATAGTCCCAGCTCATAATTTGCTTCTGCTGCAGCCATTTTTACCATTGCAAGAGATTTTATCAGTATAGGATAAAAACCCAGCGTCACGCCTGTAATATTAAAGTTTTCCATGGCACGTAACGTCTGTACCCCATAATAACTCTCATAAGACACCTCCCTTTCTCCCAGAAGATCATGTTCTTTCCGCTTTTTACCCGACTCATACTGGGCTGCGGCATGCATGATGCGGGCATTCGAATACCTCATACGGCGAGAGATTACCCGGATGATGTTTGAAAATATCTTTATCGCCGTTTGGCCGTGTTCAAAGAAATAATTCCTGTAAAGGATCAGTATCTCCGAAGATTCTATAGCTCGTGCCGAAGTTGAATGAACGCTATCGCCGGCAATAGCACCTTCTCCCAGAAAATCTCCTTTCTGGAAAAAGAACAGGTTTTTCTCCTGTCCCAAAGGAAGTGTTTTAAATAATTCCACTTCCCCGGAAAAAATGATATATATGCTCTCTCTGGCTTCATGTTCTCTGAAAAGAAACTCCTCCTGATTATAGAAACGAAACTCCAACTCCTTACAGACGATGTCCAGCTCGTTCTCATTCAACCCTTTAAAGAGCTCTATCGAGCGGATAAATTTTTTAATCTTATGTATATCCATGATGTCTGATTTTTTTTCAAATAAAATCTAATATATGCATTCTATCCATTTAAATGATAGGAGACAAGGTAATTTAACGGATATTGCGCCACTTTATCTATAGAAAGACCATATTCTCTCCCTGCCTGTTCTAAAAAATCCCTGTAATAAAAAGCCACTGATCCCGTACCCCTGATTTTTTCTTTTTTTTGATTCATCAGGGGTATCAGCTGCGTTTTAAAAAGTTTCCTGAACTCATCCATAATGATTTCTCTCACAGCTTCATGAGTCCTGTATTCGAAAAGAAAAGGGGAAAATGACGCCAGAAAATAGTTTGGTTTGGATTGAGCATATACCTTTTCTTTTAATTGTTTAATATCAGGTTGATATCTTCTGGTGAATGCCATACGTAGCTCTTCAGATATGTCCCGATCCAGATAAGCCTTTAGAAACCTGAGCCCTAAAACAGCTCCACTGCCATGATCCCCTAAAAGATATCCCCGGGGTACATCTTTTTTCACAAGGATGTTTCCGTCCCACAACCCGGCATTTGTTCCTGTACCCAAGATCAGAGCAACACCCTGCTCATGAAAAAACAAAGCCCTGGCAGCACCTGTCAGGTCATCAGTCACATTGATTTCCACATCAGGTATCACCATTTTTATAGCTTCTTCTACGCTCGTTTTGTGATCCGGGGTATCACATCCGGCACCATAATAAAATACACGGGTGATCCTTCCGGTCATCTCAGCCCCTCTCAACCAACCGGAGAGTTCATCAAGCCACGGCACTTTCTCATCAAAATAGGGATTAAATCCTCCGGTATGAAGAACCTGTATGTTCTCAGCATTCTCTACCAAAGCCCATTCCGTTTTTGTTGACCCGCTGTCCGCTATCAATATCATCGTTGCCGGCAAATTAATTCTTTTTTACCGTTTTCAAAATGAGAAGATTCATAGGATTTGGCTCCAGCCCCGAAATATTTACCGGATAAAAACGAACCACTTCATCGTAATATAAGGGTACTACCACGGCCTCCCGTATTATCAGACTATCCATCTCCTGATACAGAGAAAATCTCTTCGACTCATCCAGAACGGTCATGGCTTTCTCATAAAGAGAATCATACACGGCATTGGAAAAATGAGTGTAATTAGGGCCCCCGGGACTAAAGTTTTTACTATAAAACAAAGCCAGATAATTTTCAGCATCCGGATAATCAGCTATCCACGAACCGCGAAAAAAAGGAAGCCGGGCATTGGCCACATTATTCCGGTAAGAAGCCCCGGTATTTACATCAATACGTAAAAGAATCCCGATGACAGCCAGTTCATGCTGAATATATTCACATAAATCGAGGTAATCACTGGTCGTGGTAAGGGTGATCGGAGACAATCCTTCCCCATCAGGGTAGCCGGCATCCCTGAGTAATTCCCTGGCATGGCCCGGATTATAATCATACCCCTTTAACCTTTTTGAAAAGGAAGGTAATCCTTCCGGGACAAATCCATGAAGTGCAGGTGTTCCAATGTTATTTCTAAGATATTTCATCATCTTTCTGCGATCAAAACCTTCATTAATAGCCTGTCTTATCCGTTTTATTTTTAGAGGACTGTTTTTCGTTGACGGCATGGAAGTATCCATTAAAAAACCCAGATACTCCGTATTCAGATAAGGAGAAACAGAAAGATGAAACTTTTTCTCATATTTCGGGTTCAATCTGCCGGATCTTGTCAATAATTCATCTTTACTAGCGGCATTCACACCGGAAAGAAAATCCAGATTACCACTAATAAATTCCAGAAACTCAGACTGTTTGTCATAGATAAACCGGATAGAGACGGCATCCAGATAAGGCAAACGTTTCCCCAGACTGTCTTTTTCAAAATACTTTTTATTTTTTATCAGAATCAATTTCTCGCCGTCTTTCCAGTATTTGAACCGGAAAGGGCCGGTACCTACCGGATGGTGACCAAACCTGTCACCATAATAAACCACAGCTTCCCTGGGTACCACAGCGCAATATTGCATGGTAAGCAAACCCGCAAAAGCAGGGAAAGGATGTTTCAGCCAGATATGAAATACAGTATCATTCTCAGCCAGAAAACCGGTGGGATGAAGAGCACTGTCTTTGTCCAGGATGTGTAACACCCAGGCACCGGGAGCAGCTAATGAAGGATCCCCCAAGCGGGAAAAACTATAGGCAAAATCATAAGCTGTTACCCTGCGTCCCACCCCTCCCGGGAAAGCAGGGTCATCGTGAAAATAAACATCCCGGCGCAAGACAAACCGATATTCTTTCCCATCAGACGAAACAGTCCATCTCTTTGCAATACAGGGCTGAACCCATAAATTACGATCCATCTGTAAAAGACCGTTAAAAAGCTGGTTTACCGGCCAGATAATCGTCTGATTACGCGCAAAAGCAGGATCCAGCGTAGAAATACCTTTTGATTCATTATAACGAAAAACATTTTCCGTAGATTTTGAATGCATTCCACTGCTTCCTGTACAGTAACATGCCACCACCATCAATATCAGCAGTAACAAAAAATTCAGCTTCCGTAACATAAACGAACAAGGTTTTATCGTTAAAGATGCTGATTGTTCAGAAACTTTTCAAGAAGACCGATCAGTTTTCTGGGTTGGATTGGTTTTGCAATATATTCATCACATCCGGCCTCCATCACTTTCTGACGATCCTCTGACATGGCGTAAGCAGTCTGGGCTATTACCGGCAGGCCGGGATACATTTTTTTTATCATGCGGGTAGTTTCATAACCGTTTAACCCGGGCATCTGAATGTCCATAAGCACCAGATCGATATCTCTCCGGTTATTCAGAACATCCAGCACTTCTCTTCCGTCTTTTGCATGGATGATAGAGACTTTTTTCACCGAGAGCACCGCTCTGATATATTCAAAGTTAGAGTCATTATCTTCGGCAACAAGTATTTTCTTCTTTTTCCAGTCTTTCGGGGTTATAGTATTCTCAGCAGGTTGGCGGATTGCTTCTTCCGGGATTACAATCTCTTTTGTCAAAGGGAAGGTGAAACGGAAGTCAGCTCCTCTGCCCGGCTCTGAGAAGACCCATATCCTGCCACCCATTAACTCTACCAGGTTCTTGGATATCCACAATCCCAGGCCCGTTCCCCCAAATTTACGGGTAGAAGTATCATCCACCTGTCTAAAACGTTTAAAGATCACTTTCTGTTGGTCCTCCGGGATGCCTATACCTGTATCTTTTACAAAAAACTCCAACATCTTTTCTTCCGTAAAGGAGTACCCAAACCCAATGGTTCCTTTTTTTGTGAACTTAACTGCATTCCCCAATAAGTTAGAAAGTACCTGCTTCACCCTTGTAGCATCGGCCACAATATTAAATTTATCATGTAAAGGAACAGATAATAACAATTGCACCGGATATCCGTTTAACTCTATCTCCCGCTTGAAAGAAACAGACAACTCGTCCATTATTTCTGTCAGATTAAAATTGTGCGGGACAATACGTGTATGACCGGCCTCAATTTTTGCCACATCAATGATGTCATCAATTAAATTAAGCAGGGTCTTACTGCTGAAATTGATAATAGTAAAATACTCCTCTTTTTGTTTCTTATCCAAAACATCCGACCTGAGAATATCTGAAAAACCGATGATAGCATTAAGCGGTGTTCTGATCTCATGAGACATATTTGCCAGGAAAGCTGTTTTTAATCTGTCGGACTCTTCTGCTTTATCTTTGGCCTTCAGTAACTCAAGTTCGGTTTTTTTCCTTTCGGTAATATCCTCTTTAATGGCGACATAATATACAATCGCCCCTTTCTCATTTTTGATTCCCGAAATAGAAGCCAGTTCCCAGAATATCTCTCCGTTCTTTTTTTTGTTTTCGAATTCACCCCTCCACTCTTTCCCCTGTTTTATCGTCTCCCACAAATCTTTATACAATGAATCCGGAAGATTTCCCGACTTCAAAATCCGTGGATTTTCCCCAAAAGCTTCTTCCGCAGAATATCCGGTCACCTCCGTAAACTTGGGGTTTACATACTCAATATTTCCATCCGGGTCAGTTATAACCACCGAAACAGGGGAATGGTCAATAGCACTGGAAAGTACTTTTAATTGCTTCTCATATTTAATCCTGTCGCTGATATCCACGATAGAAACGAGGATCATGTCCCAGGACACCTCATGACCGGGAACCACCACCCATTTGACAATTGCATTCTTTTTTAGATTGTTTTTGGTCAGTGAAACAAGCTCTCTCTCAAAAACATTTTCTCCTTCCCGGAAACGAATAACAAGGTCTTTAAAAACTGCCGGCAGCTCCCCCGGTATATTTTGGGATAACAAAGTCCGTAACTCCCCAATATCTTGTACGCCAAAAAACTCAAGGGCTGCCTGATTACAATCCAGCGTTATTACTTCTCTTATCATATGGGAAATACTTTCCGGATGCTTGCCCAGATAATCTTTTATATTCGTAACACCCATTTCATCCAATTGCCGTAAATAATCTCTGACTACAGAAAAACTCTGGCTGAATAACGGAGTAGGTGAATATTCAAGGATGGTCTGGTATTTAAGTCCTCTTTCAATGATCTCCCTTTCCTTTTCCTTTTCATCTGAAATATCCCTCACAAAAAGCCAGAAGCCCTCATTTTCCCCATTTTCATTCCGCCGGATATAAGCATGTACTTCAGTTATAACAAACCTCCTGTCAAGCCGGATAAACTCTTTTTCATATTTTTGAGTCTTTCCTGTAATCCATAACTCTTTGAATAATATCCTTTCCTCTGACGGTTTCCAGTAAGAAGAGGTAATATCCCAGTAAGATCTATTACGTAAATCCTCAATAGCATAGCCCACCAACCGCAGGAATGAGGTGTTACATTCAAGGAAACGTCCATCCTTATCAATGGAAATTGTACCCTCATGCATATTTTCATGCAGCTCCCTGTATTTCTTCTCAGAAATGAGCATGGTTTTTAAGATATTGTTTTTCGCCGTAATATCACTAAACCATAAAATAATAGTACGATCAATGGAATGGTTGGTTCGGGAAACTCTTAAATCACGAGATTGACCATCCTTAAAAACAATGGAAAATTCTTCACTAATCCCATTATAATGGTCGCTCCGATCACGGAGATGAAGTTTTTCAATCAATCCTGATTCTTCAAGGATGGATATTTCCCCGATATTTTTCGTCTTTAATTCATCTTCATTTAATCCTGTCAGATTGATGAAAGACTTATTTACCCTGCAAAATAACAAATCAGCACTTAATACCACAATGCCTTCGGGGGAATACTCAATAACATCATCTAAAAACTTTCGCGTTTTCAAGGCTGTTTCTTCTGCCCTCTTTTGTTCATCAATTGGAACCAAAAAGTTTAAAGTGGCGGGGTCCCCCTCCCAATCTATTTTGATTCCGGTATTTCTAAACCAGATTATCTCTCCTTTTACGTTTCTCCCCCGAAACTGATACGTGAGATTATCAAAAGATCCGGTCAGTCTTTTTTCCCGTTGTTCCCGGACAATTTCCCTGTCCTCCGGATGAATAAAATCCCAGAAACTACCAGACAACAAATACTCATCATTAAGGTCATAAAACTCTTTTACCCTGGAGTTAAAAAACATCAAATGATCTCCCTGGGTAACTACAATCAGTTCCTGAGCCGAATTAAAAATCTTATTTAAGAAATCATAATCAGGATTGCCCCGTTGATTAACATTGCTCCCTTTTGCAAAAAGAATAGCTGAAATCAAAAAATAAACTTCCTCTAAATTTGCAGGATTAACCTGTTTCACCCACAAATGGTTCCCGTTTCCCTGTATCTCATTTAAAACGTTTTTATTTCCGATCCTAACTACGGGGATGCGTATCTTCCCGGATATTATTTTTTCAGGAAATTCACCGAGGGCACATATAAACGCCAAAATCGGATTTTCTTTTTCAAGGATGAAAAGAAATTCCTCAGGATCCTCTGTAATTTTATAAGTTAAGCGAACATTCTTTCTGAGGAAATAGGTCTGAATTTTCTCCGGTATCTCCGTTGAATTTTCGTTACCCAAAAAAACAATTGTGGGGTCAATAGCCATGCCAGAATATCTATTAAAAAGAAGAAAAGCCAGGAAGTTATCCAATCATGAGACAAAAATAAATAAATAATTGTTTATAAAAAAGAGAGCCGGAAAATTCCGGCTCTCCCCTTATGCGTAGTGTCTTTAAAACCTAAAATTTTAACTTACCAAACCTTGGCTCAACGAAGAATAGTGTTCTAATTGTTACCCTCGTTTAAAGTAACGAAATTATTTTAAAAATGTTTCAAAATTTTTAAAATAATCAAAAAAATTATCTAAAACTTAAGATTGGCCCCCAGAAGATAATGAATGCCTGCCTGTGGAAAATAACCATTCATAACTTTATGTTTCTCCCCTTCATAATATTGATATACCCAGGCGTTGGTTTCATATTTTGCATTGAATAAATTATTTACCATGGCTGTCATTTGTACCGATTTAAAAGTTTTCGATTTTAACTTCAACGTAACCAGCAAATCGTTCACAAAATAAGGATCCAGTTTCCTTTCTTCACTGGCAGTATTATCAATATATTGTTTCCCGACATACTTTGCCAGCCATTGCAGATCCAGTGATTTTAACAACTGGTATTTCAAACTGCTGTTGGCAACTGCTTCCGGAGAAAAAGAGAGATCGGTAATCCCCAGATAAAAAGGCCGCTGTGACCAGGTATCCCAGTCGTCCACATATTCCGTAAAGTTTAATATCTCGTTTTTACTAAAAGTAGTATTCCCTTCCCAGGATAATTTTCGTGAAACCCGGACCATGGCTTGTAACTCAAGTCCCAGCCGGTAGCTTACAGGCACATTGGTCATAATAGGAACCCCTACATCATTGATTTTTCCCGTCATCACCAACTGGTCTTTATATCTCATATAATACATATTCGCATGGAAAGTTGCGTTCCTGGCACGCCACTCGGCTCCGGTTTCCACATCCCTCAGTATCTCAGGTCTTGGTTCCGGTCCATTCACGGGAGCATCTTTAAAATCATAGCGGCTGGGTTCACGGTGAGCTACTGCAAAGGATCCATAAACAGAAATCCTGTCAGATAATTTATATGTCAATCCTGCCTTGGGATTAAAAAAAAGATAATGATGGTTTTGTGTCAGTTCCCTCTGATCATCATCCTGTCCACTCATCCGGTAGCCAATACCCCTCACCTGCATGTCAAAATATAAATTCCCTCCCGGAAAAAGATTGTAGTTCATCTTCCCGTAAACATTATAATCCGTTTTGATGCCAAGGTTATCATACCAATGATGATCTTTTTCCCCATCACTGAAAAAACGTGCCCAGATCACCCTGCCAAAATGTCCTCCGTTATATTTATTCCAGGATCCACCAACATCCAGGTTCCACTTGATTTTTATAAACTTTAGATTATATATCAAACCGTAAAAATCATTATCCAACCATTTTTGACGGATAATATCTGTCGTGGTGAGGGTATCGTTCCCTATAATGACATCCTGCAATAAATAATCACCCAGCTTGCTGTTTTCTTTATATTGCTCGTAATATCCTTTCCCTTTTGTATAATGGGCCGCCAGATTCAGATAGAGAGAAGGGGAAAACTCCTTAGAGTAAAACAACTGAAGATGATCCTGCCAGTAATTATCTGTTTCATTATTATAATAACGGGTATTCCCGTTTTCATCGGTATATTCCCCTATTCCATTATAGCGACGGTTAACTTTTAACATATCTCCCGGGACCCCATCCCATGCCTGGTAGGTTTTTTCATAGCCTCTCATAAACACCAGCCGGAGGATATTTTTCCTGCTATAATAAGCACTCGTAAGTGCCAAAGATTTAAGGTCGGAAGAAGCTCTCTCTATATAACCGTCAGAAGATATTTTAGACACCCTGGCATCAAAAGAAAAACGTTTTTTCAGAAGGCCTGTGCCCAGACGTATTGTGTTTTTAAAAGTATTATAAGAACCTGCCGAAGAAGATATCTCCGCATACGGCTGCGGCTGCAACGAGAATGTTTGAAAGTTCACACTGGCTCCAAAAGCTCCGGCCCCATTGGTAGAAGTACCGACACCCCGTTGCACCTGGATATTTGTAACAGAAGAAGCAAAATCGGGCATATCCACCCACCAGACCCCATGGTCTTCACTGTCATTTAACGGAATCCCGTTCATCGTAACATTAATACGGGTTAAATCCGATCCCCGTATGCGGAATGCCGTATAACCAACACCCGCCCCGGCATCCGAGGTAACAACTACTGACGGGAGGGTCTTGATCAGGTACGGAATATCCTGCCCCAAATTCTTTTCTGCAATTTTCTCCCGGGATACATTGGAAAATGTCACAGGGGTCTCCGCATCCGCTCTTACACCGGTAACAAAAACTTCATCCGTTAATATGGCTGAATACTTCAGAGATATGGAAAGATTTGTTTCCCGGATTAAATGAATTCTTTCCTTCCGGGTTTCAAATCCTACAAAACTAACCTTCAGGATATAATTACCTGCAGGCACTTTCCTGAAAAAGAAATACCCCTGCTCGTTGGTGACAGTTCCTAAATAGGTTCCGGATAAAACCACATTGGCACCCGGCAGCACCTGCCCTTTCTCATCGGTCACCAGACCAGATAAATTTACCTGGGAAAAAATAAAAATCCCCCAACCATCTAAAAACAAAATTAACATGATCTTTTTCATGACAATCTTTTTTATTAAACCATTTATGGGGATCAAGGTCAAACTTCCTGCGCCGGCATTATCCGGATCAAGTTCGAAGGGTTTGATCTCAGCCTGAAAAGTAAGGCACCCCCGTTCATTACAACAGCAAAGGTAAACAAAAATCCGATTTATAAAACAAAAAAGGAGGACTTTTTGCCCTCCTTTTTTCATCAGGATATATTTTTTTAGTTTCTCTCCACATTCAATACTTCCTGAATAGCCTTATAAAAAGTTTCTTTTGGAATAGCACCCACAGCCATCTGGGGTGGCTTGTCCGCAGGACAAAACAACAATGCAGGAATACTACGAATACCAAAAACCGAAGCAAGCTCCTGCTGGACTTCCGTGTCAACCTTGTAAAAGTTTATTTTCCCCTTATACTCTTCGGCCAGTTCGTCAATAATCGGCGTAACAATCTTACAAGGCTGGCACCAGTCAGCATAAAAATCTATTATACAGGGTCTGTCCCCGCCAAATTTCCATTCCTGATTCTTTGAATAATCAAATACTTTCTCTTTAAATGTTTCTGTTGTCAAAAGTTCTCCCATTTTCTTAAAATTTTCTGTTTTTATTTTTATTTGGACATAATCAAAATACGTACCAGCGGCAAAGATAATTGTTTTATTTAAGATACGATAAGTTTATTGTAATTTTGTCAGATATTTATTCAACCAAAAGGCACAAAGGATCATTCAATGTCATGAAGCGAATATAGACTTAGCGAAGCAATCTCATGAACCAGAAAAATAATAAACTTAATCAAAAGTAAATAAATGAAAGATTGTCTGAACCATCCAATATTTAAGATAGTTTCCTTAGTAAGTAAACAGCTTCATGTCCCGGCATATGTTGTAGGAGGCTTTGTTCGTGACTGCCTGCTGAAAAGAGATAATCCCTCAAAAGATATAGATATCGTGGTTGTCGGCAAAGGAATAGAAGTAGCCCGTGAAACAGCCCGGAAACTTAATCCTTCACCCAAAGTCAGTGTCTTTCGTAACTTTGGTACAGCCATGTTTAAATTCAGAGACATGGAAATAGATTTTGCAGGAGCACGTAGAGAATCATACCGAAAAGAATCCAGAAAGCCGGTTGTTGAAGACGGCACACTCGAAGATGACCAGAAACGACGGGATTTTACCATTAATGCGATGGCCATATCCCTTCACCCTGATACTTACGGGGCCTTTATTGATCCTTTTAACGGAGAGAAAGATCTGAAACATAAGATTATCCGGACACCCCTGGATCCTGACATTACTTTTTCTGATGACCCACTTCGAATGTTGCGTGCCATCCGGTTTGCTACACAATTACAATTCAATATTGAACCAGACGTTCTTGAAGCCATTCGTAAAAATCATTCACGGATCCGTATCGTCAGCATGGAACGGATTATTATTGAATTGAATAAGATTTTAATGACTATCAAACCTTCTACCGGCTTTCTGCTGCTTGATAAATCCGAACTACTGAAAGAAATCCTCCCCGAGCTGTATGCTATGAAAGGCATCGAATCCCGCCAGGGGATGCAACATAAGGATGTTTTTCTACATACTATTCAGGTGGTTGATAACATCAGCCGGAAAACAGATAATGTATGGCTACGTTGGGCAGCCCTGTTTCATGATGTGGCAAAACCGGCAACAAAGAAATTTATCCCCGTACAGGGATGGACATTCCACGGACATGATTACATCGGGTCTAAAATGATTCCTAAAATATTCCGTCGCCTTAAGCTGCCACTAAACGATAAAATGAAATATGTTCAGAAACTCGTGGCATTGCACCTTCGTCCTATTGCACTCACTACCAACGGAGTAACAGACTCTGCTATCAGACGTCTGTTGTTTGAAGCAGGAGATGATATCGATGACCTGATGATTCTCTGCGAAGCAGACATCACCTCAAAAAACGAAAAAAAAGTAAGACAACACCTGCAAAATTTCAGAATAGTACGAGAAAAATTGAAAAGCATCGAAGCAAAAGATGCCATCCGTAATTTTCAGCCCCCTGTATCCGGAGAGGACATCATGATAACTTTCGGGATTGCCCCTTCAAAAACCATTGGCATTCTTAAGAATGCTATCAAAGAAGCCATCCTGGAAGGAACGATCCGGAATAACCGGGAAGAAGCCTACCGCTATATGATAGAATATGGTAAACAACAGGGTATGGAGGTAAAAAAAGATTTATTGAAAAACCCGGCAGAATGAATCAGTCAACATCCAACTTTAATAAAACAGGAAGATGATCACTAAAACCTCCAATATACCGCATTCCCGAATAAGTGCGAAAGGGCATTTTTTCATTTTTCTCCTGCAGTAAAAAATTGAACCGCAGAATTTTCACTTCCTGTATCCGGTCCATCAAATCTCCGGAAACCATAAACTGATCAAACAACCACCAACGATGATTGAAAAACAAAGTTCCCTCCTTTTTCCCGGACAAGGAAGCCATCAAATTCACGATATTCTGCTGCCCCTCCCTCTTTATAGTGAGTAACGACAGCGACGGATCCAAAGGCTCGTCATTAAAATCACCCATAATCACTATCTGTCTGTTTTTTTCGAACCTCCATACTGAGTCAATAGCTGAAACCAGTACCTCTGCCACCCGTTTCCTGTAAGATTCCGTTTCAAGATAACCTCCCCAGCGGGAGGGCCAGTGATTAACGAAACAAGCAAGGGTATCCCCTCCTGTCTTCAACAACACAAACAAAATATCCCGTGTCTTTTTCTCCGGGTGAGCAGGAAAAGTCACTATCACCGGCCGTGAGGCCAATATCCTGACATTCTTTTTTCGATACAACAGCGCCACATCAATCCCTCTTCTGTCCGGAGAATCATAATGTATATACCCGTATTCAAACTTCACAAAAGGAGTCTCCCTGGTCAGATAATGCAACACATAACCATTCTCTACCTCTGCCAGGCCGATGATATCAGGCGGTTCCCATTCCCCGGCAGCCATAAAAATCTTATACAGATGATTCGACTTTTGCTTAAATCGTTGCCAGGTCCAATGTTTTATGCCTCCCGGCGTAAATTCATTATCCAACGTTAAAGAGTCATCAAAAGAATCAAAGAAATTCTCCGTATTATAAAAAAGGATTTCAAGCGAACGGGTCTTCCCTACAGGCTGTGAGAAGGATTCGTAAATGCTGACATTTGCCAGCAAAATAAAAAACACATATTTTATGACCATCCGGATTATCACCGATTAGTTATTGAATCTATTCTTTCATAGGCACCCAGATCAGGCATACCATCTGCAGTCCTGTCATTCCCCAGCAAATCTTCCGGCACCATCATGCCAATCTGCAGGGCTCCCTTGTCTCTGGCAAAAGCAAGAGA
>CAYLJE010000006.1:0-44567 GCA_964383915.1 uncultured Rikenellaceae bacterium | reverse complement strand
AGTTTACTTTTGTAGATGACTGTTTTAAAGACGAGCATAACAGCTTGTATTGAGCCTGCCGAAATAAAGAAATCGGACATTATGGACAAACACTAAATACTTTTTTTATGCCATACAACCCATACGTAATGCTTGACGGGCTGCTGAGGATTTAGTTTTCAAAGTTTCGGGGTTCATGTCCGTGATTTTAAGTCATTACAGTAATAATACCTATTAAAATAGGTTTTTAAATAGGTTGTTTCCAAAAGCTTTTTCACTTTCGTGAACAACTGAAAGAAGTTTTTCCTGTTTGGGGAATGCCAATCGTATAAGATCAGATAAGGTATTTTTTCTTTATCTTTACGATGAAATAATAATTTTTAAGAAAATAAAATATAAACGGATGAAAAAATCAATCTTTTTCCCTGCAATCATTGTCATTTTTCTGATGATCCTGACTTCCTGTTCAGGGCCGGTACCGGAAGTAGCGCAGGTGAATATTATTCCAAAACCATTAGTACTAAAGAAACAGGAAGGCACTTTTCTGTTGAACCGGAAAACCCGCCTGATACTGACAGATACTTCCGGTGCTTTAATGCGTGGCGCCCGGATCTTTGCCGGGACTATCAGTAAATCTTCTGACTTTGTATTGGAGCCTGAGCAGATAACCGGAGGAATTCCGAAAAAACATGCCGTGGTGATCTCGTTGAATGGAGATATGAAATATTACGGAAGGGAAGGATATTCGTTAAAAGTCACTCCTGGTCTGGTTATGGTGACGGCTGCCCGGCCGGCGGGAGCATTTTATGCAATGCAGACGATGCGGCAACTTTTTCCTCCTGCACTGGAAGATACGGCATATATAGCCAAAAGTTGGATGCTGCCTTGTGTGGAAATATACGATAAGCCGGCTTTTTCCTGGCGGGGGGATATGCTGGATGTAAGCCGTCATTTTCTGCCACTTCATTTTATCCTGAAGAACCTGGACTACCTGGCCCGTTACAAGATGAATACATTTCACTGGCATCTGACCGATGATCAGGGCTGGCGGATTGAGGTGAAAGGATATCCGAAGTTGACACAGATAGGTGCCTGGCGGGTGGATTATAATGAAATGCCCTGGGGGGGACGGCCTCCTCAAAAACCGGGAGATACAGCCTCCTATGGAGGATATTATACACAGAAGCAGATCCGTGAAGTGGTGAGATATGCTGCTGACCGGTTTATTACCATTGTGCCGGAAATAGATATGCCGGGGCATTCCAGGGCAACCATTGCCTCTTATCCTGAACTGGCATGTATCCCCGGACCAATTTATGTGGCAACGGGAGGGATTGCTTCTGACAATACCCTGAATCCGGCCAAAGAAGAAACATATGCTTTTATACAAGGGGTATTGAGTGAGGTTTTGCCTCTTTTCCCGGGCCCTTATTTTCATGTGGGAGGGGATGAGTGTAATAAAACCAATTGGAAAAAGAACAAACTGTGCCAGGACCTTATGGAGAAGGAAGGGATGAAGAACGTAGAAGAATTGCAGAGTTATTTTATACAAAGGGTAGAGAAAATAGTAAACGGTCTGGGTAAAAAACTAATCGGTTGGGATGAGATACTGCAGGGAGGGCTGGCCCCCAATGCTGCCGTGATGTCGTGGCGCGGAGAACAGGGCGGTATTCAAGCTGCTAAAATGGGTCATGATGTGGTGATGACGCCTACAAAATATTGTTATCTCGATCTGAAACAGGGGAATCCGGAGTTGGAACCTCCTTACGGATATGGCCGGTGTCTATTGAGTACAGCCTATTCTTATCATCCTGTGCCCGAAGTATTGACGAAGGAAGAGGCGAAACACATCCTTGGTACACAGGGAAATTTATGGGGGGAGTCTATTCAAAATGAAAAAGATGCCAACTACATGCTCTTCCCACGCCTTTTGGCTGTTGCCGAAGTGGGTTGGACTCCAAAGGAAATGCGTCACTGGAATGATTTTGTGGACAGACTGGAATACAACCTGATCCGTCTGAGAAATCTGGGGATTGGATATGCTCCGAGCATGTATAATGTACGCATCGATGCGTTACAGGATAAAGATAACGGGGGTATCCTCCTGACTTTTTCTACCGAAAGGGGTCGTATCCCTATCCGGTTTACCCTGGATGAACACGATCCTGACAGTTTATCTACCCTGTATAGACAACCGGTACATATCAATAAAACCATCACGGTGAAAGCAGCTGCTTTCCGTAAGGGGAAAAGGATAGGGCGTATTACTACAAAAAGGATATCTATTCATAAAGCTTTAGGTGCTACTGTGAAACTGAATACGCTTCCTGAAAAACGTTTTTCGAAGGATCCTGGCATATTGATAGCGGAGGAAAGGCCTGGATCTTTGTGGATGAAATAGTTGCCGAGTAAATGGTGAAAGGCAAGGAATTTTTTCCCGGTAACGCCGGAAATTGTCTTATTTTTTGACCTTTTCAGCAATTACCGGCAAAGAACCTTCCGAATAGCTGGCTTTTCCTGTCAGTTTGTTCTTTTTGACAGTTCCCTTGAAATAGACAACATCTCCTTCAACAAAAGCCTTAAAGGAGAGGGTATCGCCGGTTACTTTCAGGTTAGTGGTTTGTATCTTGTAATATTCGCTGAAGATGATTTCACCTTTGTAATTTCCTTTATCTTTGGTGATAATAATATTCCCCACCTGATATTCGTAAGGGGCATCCGGAGCTTTAAAATTCCAGGTTCCCAAAAGTTTTGTATGGCCTTTCTGTGCAAAAGCAAAACCCGTAGCTGCCAGGACTAAAATAATGATAACCGATAATTTAGACATGCGCTTTTTCATGATTGAAATATTTAGGTTAAATATAAATAGAATTAGAATTAAATACTTAATTTCGTTAAAATATACCCAGAAAGTTTTACGGATTAAAATTAATTTAATTTTGTTACTGTTTCTAAATATCAGTATAGAATGACATGAGTATATATTTTTTTAATCCATAATCATACACCCATGAAAAATCTTTTATTCTTTATTATTTCTATGTCACTGGTTTTTCTCAGTGAATGTATCCGGCCAGGCAGGGATATTACCATATTTTATGCAACGGATGCCACCCCAGGAGAAGTACTTGCTGCCAGAGAGGTTAGGAAGTATATCTATCTCAGGAGCGGGGTGCTGGCAAAGTTACGCCCGGTGTCTGCTCTACCCACTTATGAGGAAAGTTCCGTTGTGATAGGGATGAAAGGGAGCCGTTTGTTTCAGTTCCCGGACCATCCCGAGGTTACAGAAGAGATTAATAATCTTTCTTCTCAAAGCTATCTGATACACACCTTGCATGTCCGGAAACACGATCTGTTGGTTATCGCCGGGGCAGACCCTGATGCCGTCTTATATGGGGCTTATGCCTTTGCTGAAAAACTGGGTATTGGTTTTTATCTGCATGGAGATGTAATTCCCGACAGGCAGATAAGCTTCAAATTACCTGATCTTGATGAGGAAAAAAGTCCATTGTTCAAAACACGGGGAATCCTTCCTTTCCATGATTTTCCGGAGGGACCTGACTGGTGGAGCCTGGATGAATACAAAGGGGTCCTGGCCCAGTTGCCCAAAATGAAAATGAATTTTATCGGATTTCATACCTATCCGGAAGGCCATGTGGGCCCCGAACCTTTGGTATGGATTGGTTTACCGAAGGATATTAAAGAAAACGGAGATGTGAGGTTTGCTTATCCGGCCCGGCATTTTACCAATCGTAATGGTACCTGGGGATATGCTTCACGGCCTATTTCCCGTTATGATTTCGGTGTGTCCCGGCTTTTTACGGGAGATAATTACGGGGCTGAGTATATGAGGGGAAGGATTCCCTGGCCTGAAAATACGGAGGAGCAGAATGCTTTGTTTGATGACGCAGGAAACTTCTTCGGTAAAGCATTTACTTTTGCTCATCATCTGGGGATAAAAACCTGTGTGGGAACGGAGATTCCGTTGACAATCCCCCGGACAGTAAAGAAACATCTCGAAAAAGTAAACCCGGCATTGTCTTTCCCGCAGATAACTCAGAAAATCTATGAAGGGATATTTTCCTGGATCAGAAAAAATTATTCCCTGGATTATTACTGGTTCTGGACCCCTGAAAAATGGACCTGGAGCGGGAATACTTCTGGAGAACTTCAGGCGGCAACACATGATTTACAGGCTGCTATCCGGGCAAAGGAACAAACGGGCGTTCCCTTTACCCTTGCTACCTGTGGCTGGGTATTGGGGCCGCAGGAAGACCGGGCCATGTATGATACGATATTGCCCAAAAATATACCCATGAGCTGCATTAACCGGAATGTGGGTTTTTCGCCTGTTGATCCCGCCTTTAACAAAATATCGGGCCGTGATAAATGGGCCATCCCCTGGCTTGAGGATGACCCGGCACTCACCATTCCGCAGTTATGGGCCGGAAGGATGAGAAAAGATGCTGCTGATGCATTGAAATACGGATGTACCGGTCTTATTGGAATTCATTGGCGAACAAGAATATTGAGTGCCAATGTCAAGGCACTGGCCGATGCAGCCTGGACACAGCCCAGGGTATCTTCTCCAACAGAGGGTGGGGATACCGTTGAATCCAGAGATCTGCCCGTCAGGGATTTTTATATAAAATGGGCAAAGGTTAACTTTGGACAGGAGATAGGGGATACCCTTGGGAAGATTTTTGCACAATTGGATGGCAGTTTTAATTTCAGGAAAAGAATCACCCGGTTACCACGGCCGGCGAACTGGGTAAACGGTCCCGGTGGAATACAACCCGATCGAAGGCCCTGGCAAAAGGTAAAACAGGATTATCTTTTTGTTGACCGGTTGGAACAATTTCGGTCCTTAATTCAGGGCAAGGGTAACCTGGAACGATTTGACTACTGGCTCAATCAGTTCAGATATCTTCGCAGCATGGGTGAGCTGGCCTGCCGTCTTGGTGAATTCAATCAACGTTATCAAGAGGTCTCGCAGTTACCGGCTGTCCAACGGACACAACAGGCACAGGAAAAGCTACTACCCATTCGTATACGTGAAATGAAGGGACTTAAAAATATATACCGGTATCTTCTTAATTCTTTTACCACCACAGGGGGTTTGGGAAACCTGGTGAACTGGGAACAGCATATTTCTGCGATAACTTTTAAACCGCAGGCTGACTCCCTGCGGATATTACTCGACGGTCCGCTTCCTGCTGAAGCTTTGCCCTCGAAAGAATACCCGGGGGATCCCCGTATCATTGTTCCCGTGGTTCGTACTGTTGTACAAAAGGGAGAGGAACTGAATCTATCTGTATTGTTGCCGAAAATCAGTGTCCGGGAGGCAAAGCTGTTCTTTCGTCCCCTGGGCACAGGAAAATATAAAGCAATCCGTTTGACATTTAAAAACAATGCTGTATATTCGGTAAAAATTGATAGTGAAATTATACCGGGAGATTTTGAGTATTTTATTAAAGTTATTTCAGAAGCCGGGGATAATTATATTTTTCCTGTCACTGCCCCGAAAATTAATCAGACAGTGGTTATTCTTCCCGGTGGTAGTCAATGATTAACAATATAATGATGAAAGGGAAAAAGAATCTGATTACTGCCATAAATCACCAGGAAACATCAACGGTTCCAGTTGATTTCGGGGCCACTCCCGTAACAGGGATCCATGCGCTGGCCATTGAAAACCTCAGAGCATATTTTCATCTTGAGAAAAGGCCGGTTAAAATTACCGAACCTTATCAAATGTTGGGGGAAATCGAGGATGACCTGGCAGAAATTCTCGGGATAGACACCATAGGCATCTCTCCCCGGGAGACAATGTTTGGGTTTCCTGACGAAAACTGGAAAGAATTTAATACCCCCTGGGATCAAACGGTGCTGGTTCCTGAAAAGTTTAATGTTACCCGCACGTCTGAAGGGGATATCCTGATGTACCCCGAAGGAGATACATCGGCGTCACCTTGTGCCAAAATGCCTGCTTCAGGATATTTTTTTGATGCTGTATCCAGGCAATTACCCCTTGATGAAGAACACCTTGATCCGCAAGATAATATGGAAGAATTTACGGAAATCGCTGACGAAGACCTGGATTATTTTGAGCGGGAAATAAATCATTTTGTTCACAAAGACAAAGCCATCGTTGCCAATTTCGGGGGTACTGCTTTGGGGGATGTGGCGCTTGTCCCGGCCCTGCACATGAAAAACCCCAAAGGAATACGGGATGTTACCGAGTGGTACATCTCTACCCTCATGCGACAGGATTATATTCATCAAATTTTTGAAAAGGAAACCGAAATTGCCTTAAAAAATCTGAAAAAGATATTTATCCGTGTGGGAAATAAAGTAGATGTGGTGTATATCTGCGGCACAGATTTTGGCACCCAGGATTCACAATTTTGTTCAGAGGATACCTTTCTTTCCCTTTATGCTCCTTATTACCGGAAAATCAATCAATGGATTCATGCAAATACATCCTGGAAAACATTTAAGCACTCATGTGGTGCGGTAGAGCCTTTTATTAAACATTTTATTGAGGTGGGTTTTGATATCCTTAATCCGGTGCAGGTAAGTGCAACAGGCATGGATCCTGTAAAGCTTAAAGAAAATTATGGCGATCATATTGTATTTTGGGGAGGAGGTGTGGATACCCAGCATACACTGCCTTTTGGAACGGAAAAAGAAGTTGAGAAAGAAGCAATCAGACACTGTGAGATTTTTTCCCGGAACGGAGGTTTTGTGTTTAATACGGTGCATAATATTCAGGCCAATGTCCCGGTAGAAAATATCGTGGCCATGATACGCGGGATCAGGCGTTTTAACGGGGAAAATGTAAATTTTTGATTTAAATATCCACAATAAAAAAAATTTGAAAAAGTACTACGCCTTTTAAAATAACCTAAAACGACAACTCATGATGAAACACAGCGTTTTTCTTTGGACGACTTTATCCCTGGCTCTGATCGCAGCGGTTTTTTCTTGCGGGAATAACCATCAGAAAAAGCAGACTATGACACGGCCGAATATTTTGTATATTATGTCCGATGACCACGGTTATCAGGCTATCAGTGCTTATGACAGCACCCTGATTAAAACCCCTCATATTGACCGTATTGCACAGGAGGGGGTGCTTTTTACACGGGCTTTTGTGACCAACTCGTTATGTGCCCCGAGCCGGGCCACCCTCCTTACAGGGAAATTCAGTAATAAGAACGGGCTGTATATCAACCGGGCAGGTCACAATAATTTTGACGGGAGCCAGGAGACTTTCCCCAAACTTTTACAGAAGGCAGGGTATCAAACAGTTATTGTCGGTAAATGGCATTTGCGAAGTGACCCCACCGGCTTTGATTACTGGAATATTCTTCCGGGACAGGGGCAGTATTATAATCCGGATTTTATAGAAATGGGCAAAAAGAGACGGGTAGAAGGATATGTAACCAACCTGATTTCAGATTTTGCCATAAAATGGCTTGATGGAAGGGATAAAACGAAACCTTTCTGTCTGATGGTTCATGAAAAGGCTCCCCACCGGAACTGGTTGCCGGATACCGCTACTTTTCATCTCTTTGAGAAGGAAGATTTTCCCATCCCTGAAAATTATTTTGATGATTATACAGGACGCCGTGGAGCCAAAGAACAGAAAATGAGCGTGATCAAAGACATGGACCTGGTGTATGATCTGAAGATGACGGATAAAAGTGTACCTACCCGTTTCCCATGGGCCTACGAAGGAATCCTGAAAAGACTTAATCCTAAACAACGGGTTGCGTGGGACCGTGAATACCTTCCTAAAATTAAAGCATTTAAAAAAGCTAATCTTCAGGGAAAAGCACTGGCTGAATGGAAATTACGTCGTTATCTGACAGACTACCTGCGGTGCATCGCCTCGGTGGATGTGAACGTAGGCCGCTTGCTGGATTATCTGGATCAACATGGCCTGGCTGATAACACCATTGTCGTTTATACCTCAGATCAGGGTTTTTATCTGGGTGAACACGGCTGGTTTGATAAGCGGTTTATGTATGAAGAGTCATTTCGTACGCCTTTGCTGATGCGGTATCCTGCAGGGTTCAAACGCAAAGGGAAAATCCATGAACTGGTTCAAAACATTGATTATGCCCCTACCTTTCTGGACTATGCCGGGGTTCCGATCCCGAAAGATATGCAGGGTGTTTCTCTGAAGCCTTTGCTGGAGAAAATACAACCACCGGACCATTGGCGGCAATCACTCTATTATCACTATTATGAATTTCCCTGCGAGCATGATACCCGCCGTCATTACGGGATCCGTACGGCAAATAATTATAAACTCATCCATTTTTATTATGATTTTGATGAATGGGAACTGTTTGATCTGAATAAAGACCCGCATGAAATGCATAATGTATATCATGATCCCGCCTACCATCATATTGTTGATTCATTGAAAATTCAACTGACCAGGCTGCGGGCGATGTATGGTGATACACTGTCAGATCCAGGGTATATAGATAAATGAGAAGTTTAAAAATCAAAAT
The DNA here is from genome assembly GCA_964383915.1 of uncultured Rikenellaceae bacterium. Classification (GTDB taxonomy): domain Bacteria; phylum Bacteroidota; class Bacteroidia; order Bacteroidales; family VadinHA17; genus DRPN01. The sequence continues at coordinate 36,060 of CAYLJE010000006.1, read as the reverse complement.
AATATATTTGTAGCCCCACCAGGACTCGAACCTGGATCTATGGTTTAGGAAACCACTATTCTATCCCTTGAACTATGGGGCCGTAAATGGATTGCAAAGATAAAATATTTTCAGGAAAATATCAGGAAAAGGAATGATGCGGAAAGAGGAGGAGCATAGACCCGCCTAAAGCGGAGCAGCAGACGAAGACATATAAAATTATTTGTAATTTAAAATTCTCAGGAGGCAGAAGGTTTTTCTTTTATGGCTCCTCTGTAAAAAATGATTTGAAAGGTCAGAAGGAACCTACTTATAAATTTTTTCATGCGGCCTGTGTATATTTGCATGGAAAAATTTATGTGGGTTTGTCTAAAGATTCTTGGAACGAAAAAGATTATTAAAATAATATTAGGCATAAGTTGTTTAGAGTCATATTGATAAAGAGTTATTAACAGAAGGGTGTGAATAAGTTAACTGTGCTGTTGGTTTTTTGAGTGATACATTTTCATAAATTAAGTTTTGGTTAAAAAGATATTTATTCGAGTATAAGTCGGTGATTTACAAGGATTTTGCAATTGAGTGGAAAAATAAAAAAGTTATCATTGTTGAAGATGATGAGGCAAGTTATCAGTATTTTGAATCTCTTTTACGAAAAACAAATATTCAGATTCTCCGGATGAATAACGGGATGGATTTTATCAATTACATTGAAGCAGAAAAAAATCCTGCTGACGTCATCCTTATGGATGTTCTTGTTCCTTTAAAGAATGGTATTGATGCTACAAGGGAGGTAAAAAAACGTTACCCGCATATTCCGGTAGTCATTGTTACAGCCTATGCTTCAAGAGAAGTACGTGAAAAATCCTTTATGGCAGGATGTGATGCTTATCTGACCAAACCGGTACTTCCTCATACCTTACTCAAAACCCTTCAGGAGTTTATTGAGATAAAGGGGGTAAAAGAACGTCAGCAGGTATAAAACTACCGTAGTCCTCCTGTTATTTTTACTTTTTACCTATAGGAAGCGTACCGGATTGTATTGTTTCCAGATACGTTTTATAGTATTGGTTGAGGTTATTTTCAATGACTGTTCCGGTTTTTTGGTTAAAGTTTTTACAGGTCAGAGCAATTTGCTGCATAATCTGTAAATCCACTTTTTTCTGGTAATCAATGGTACCGGCAAGTTGACGGGGGAAGGAATAGAAGTAGTTTAGTTCTTTTTTCAGATCTTCCGTATAATCCAGAGCCAGTGAGTCAGCTTTGTATGTTGCACCAGCCCTGTAATAGGCTTCAACCATGCTTACGGTAAAGATATCATAGGGAAGTTTTTCTTTGGGAAGCAGTTGCATGCAATGGTCCAATACTGCCACAGCCGAGTCTTTTTTCCCTTCCTCGGAAAGAGCATTGGCCAGGCGGCTGAAAGCATTTCTTACCTTTATGATAGAAATGGTACGTCGTGTATAATAGTCAAGATATACATCAGGCTTATTCATTCTGCCCCAACGGAAAGTATGCATCAGGTTTTCGTATAACCTCTTGGTATTTACCCTTCCATAGTTGAAAAATTCCTTTCCTCTGGGTGTTTTGATCGGCACCAATCTGTAAGCAAAACCTTCCTGCTGAAAATACTCTTCCATCCCCAGGGCATCGTCATGGCCGCCGGTAACATAATATATAGGCCTTTTCCAGTTGAAATGTGAGAGTAAATCCATCACCATCATAGAACTTTTCATAACATAATTTTTCTTCAGGCTGATGAGTAGTTGTGGTACGATCTTGTCAGCGTTGGCCGGATCAACGGTCCCATTAGACACGACAGTAGCACTGTCAACCGGAATATCGAATTTTTTAGCAGGAAGATAATCAATCATTTCTCCCCCCTGAAGATGTAGTTTAGTAGCTGGATTATCACTGGCTACAAATTCAATCGCTGTTTTCAGGTCGAGATAACCTTTTATCTTTTTATTCTCAACCATGTAAATCATATTATTTGTTCCGTCAAGATATTTTTCCCGGGGGAGTGATAAGGGAAGGGGATCCGAATCATACACTTTTCGTTTCATCTGATCGATATACCAGTCTGTGTTAAATAGCATCAGGTTAACAACCCTGACATCAGTACGCACACCCTCTACTTCCTGAATATACCATAAAGGGAAGGTATCATTATCTCCGTTCGTGAACAGAATGGCATCTTTTTCACATGAATTCAGGTAATCATAAGCCAGATCCCGTGCTGTATATCTACCGGAACGGTCATGATCATCCCAGTTTTGCTGGACCATAATTGCCGGTACAGCAAGAGAAAGTAATCCGGCCAGCAAGGCACTGAAAGTTTCAGAGAGGATCTTTCTGAACAAATAATACAATCCTAGTACACCTAGTCCGATCCAAATGCTGTATGCATAAAAAGATCCTACATATGCATAATCCCGTTCACGGGGCTGATTGGGTGTTTGATTCAGGTAAAGAACGATGGCAATACCTGTCATAAAAAATAGCAGGAATATGACCCAGAAATCTTTCGGTGTTTTTTTCCATTGAAGAGCCAAACCGAGGAGTCCGAGAAGAAAAGGTAACATGTAATATTTATTCCTTGCTTTATTGTGTGCGTATTTATCCGGCAGGTTATCTGTTGGCCCAACACGCGGACCATCAATAAATTTAATGCCGCTGATCCAATTCCCTTCCAGGGGCCCTCCCATACCCTGGATATCATTCTGTCTCCCGGAGAAATTCCAGAAGAAATACCTAAAATACATATATCCTAACTGATACGTAAAGAAAAAACGCAGGTTTTCACCAAAAGTAGGGACCATAATTATTTTTTTCTTGCCCTCTCTGTCGGTAACCTGGACACGGCGGCCTTTTACATGTCCCCATTGTTTATATGCTCTCACATGGTCGGACTGACTACTGTACATACGAGGGAAAATGGTGGTAGCCTTGGGGTCATAAGTATAAGACTGTGAATGTTCTGAAATAACATACTTCCCGTTTTTACAGATATAGGTAGGTTTTCCATCTTTGATTCCTGTAATGGGAGCATTATAATATTGTCCGACAAATAACGGATGGGTTCCGTATTGTTCTCTGTCGATGTAAGCCAGCATGGAAAATACATTATCCGGTTTGTCTTCGTTTAATGGCGGATCGGCATGGGAACGTACCAGAATTTGTGTAAAAGAGGAGTAACCAATAATGATCATTAAGACGGACGTTAGCAGGGTCAAAAGGGTCCTCCGGCTTTTTTTACCAATGATGATGGTAGCATAGACCAGGAGTGAGGCTATAATCAAATCCAGTAATATTGAAGAGCCTATAAAAGGCATGCCTGATAAGACGATAGCTGTACTGGCAAAGATCAGGATTGTCTTAAGATTTTTATTTTTAAGCAGGAGGAGATAGATACTAATAAAAAAGCTGGAAAAGAGTATCAGGATATGTAAATATAAACCTGTGTTAAATGGTAGTCCCAACGTATTCACTGCAAATAATTCAAAATAGGAGGATACTTTAAAGAGACCCTGAATAATTCCGTACATTACCAGTACCAGTAAGATAGCAGAGATACTCAGTGCCACGATTACCCCCTTGGTCGAAGGTTTATATTTTTTGTAATAATAAACCAGGACAATGGCAGGAATTGCCAACAGGTTTAACAGATGAACCCCTATGGAGAGACCCATAAGGTAAGCAATCAGGATAAGCCAGCGGTCAGCATGTTTTAGGTCTGTAGATTCTTCCCATCTTAAGATAGCCCAGAAGATAACAGCAGTAAAAAGAGAAGAAGTGGCATACACTTCTCCTTCCACCGCGGAGAACCAGAAAGAGTCTGAAAATGTATAAGCCAGGGCTCCAATGGCGCCACTGGCCATAATAGCAATTATCTGGCCGGTGCTCAGGGAGTTTTTTCTGTTTATAATTTTCCGGGCCAGGTGTGTAATAGTCCAGAAAAGGAAAAGAATGGTGAAAGCACTTGCCAGGGCAGACATAGAATTAACCATGCGGGCGGCCAGGTCGGTATGACTTCCTGCCAGTAAGGTAAATACACGGGCAAGAATCAAAAAGAAAGGGGCTCCCGGAGGATGTCCTACTTCCAGCTTGAAAGCAGAAGCGATAAATTCACCACAATCCCATAAGCTGGCTGTGGATTCTATGGTAGAGAGAAAAACATAGGCAGCAATAATGAAAATGGACCAACCGGTAATGTTGTTTATTCGTTTATAATTTTTCATCATTTTTGGATTCAATTGTGACGGAAGTCATAATGTTCAGTTAAGTATAACTTTTTTAAAGGCGAAAATAGTGCTTTATTTTTATTCATGTGGTGAAAAGTAATATAAAACGATAATTTTGTTTTTTTTGTATATGAAGACATTTAAATTATTATGAAAAGAGATCATCATATTTTCATCCGGTTATTTTGGACAGGATTATTCTTTTCCATGGTGCTTATCAAAGGATATCCCCAGTTTTATGATAACGGTCAGGAACCGGCAGGGTTGAAATGGGACCAGATTAATACCAGGCATTACCGTATTCTTTTTTCGGAAGATTTCTCGGGAGAAGCACAGCGTCTTGCCAATCTTCTGGACTATACTTATGATTATGTTGATTACAGCCTACATAGTAAGCCACGTAAGATCACTGTGGTCGTTCACGACCAGGGAGCTGTATCTAACGGGATGGTAGTCTGGGCTCCACGGCGTGTGGAGTTATATACTGTGCCTGATCCGGCCTCTTATCCGGATGAGGCATTAAATCAACTGGCTTTTCATGAACTGAGGCATGTGGTACAAATGGAAAAATTACATCATGGCTTCTCCAAAATACTTAGTTATGCCGTAGGGGATCTGGCTGCCGGAGGGTTGGCAATAATGATCCCTCCATGGTATATGGAGGGGGATGCGGTGACTTCTGAAACTTTACTTTCTCATAGTGGCCGGGGAAGATTACCCTCTTTTGAAATGGGATTACGGGCTCTATCCATAGAAAGAGGGAAAGTATTTAGTTATGATAAATCGTTAATGGATTCTTATAAAGATTATATTCCGGGAAAATACGAATATGGATACCAGGTGGTTGCTTATTCCAGAAAAAAATATGGATCCGGACTTTGGGATAAAGCTTTAACCCGGATTGCCAAAAGTCCCTATACAATTAATCCTGTAAACCTGTCTCTTTATAAACAGGCGAAACTGACCAAAAGAAAATTATATGATTCTACTTTTTTGTATCTGCATAATAAATGGACTCAAAAAGACAAAGAAAATACCCCCAGTTCTTTTAAAAAGATAAATACAGCGAGAAAAAGGTCTTATACAAGTTATCGTTTTCCCCGGTATGTTAACGATACCCTGATTTTGGCGGAGAAGTCAGGGATAGATCAAATCAATCAGTTTGTTTTAATTGATCCCCGGGGGAAAGAAAAAGTGATACATATTCCGGGGTATTATGAGCCGGTAAGATTATCCGTTGCATCGGGGAAAATTGTGTGGGCTGAAACCATTTATGATGAACGGTGGTATAACCGGAGTTTTTCGGATATAAAAATATATGATATACATGAAGGGAAAGAATACAGACTTACCCGGCGTGCCCGTTATTTTGCCCCGGATATTTCACCCGACGGGAATAGTATTGCGGCTGTACGGATAGAAACCAATAATAAATGCTTTCTGGATATACTGGGGCTTCCTTTAGGAAAGCTTGTTCAAACGGATTCCATCTCCGGAAATGTTACCTTTTTTAAACCTACATGGGAGGATAACCATCGTATTTTGGTTATTGTGTTAACCAATAAAGGGAAAAGTATCCGGGAACTGGACCTGCAAACAGGGAAATGGAGAATTCGGGTTCCCTCTTCTTTCAATGATATTCAGTCTGTTTGTAGTAATGGCCGGTATATTTTTTTCCAGTCCACTTATTCTGGTATTGACAATATCTATGCCCTGGATACCCTTACTCAAAAGATCTGGCAGGTAACGCGTTCGCGTTTTGGAGCATCAGATGTTTCCATGTCCACGAATGGTAATAAAATTGCATATTCAGACTACTCTTCGCATGGATATGATTTGGCGGAAGTGGGGATTCATCCCTCCCGGTGGATTCCTTTGAGCGAAGCCAAAGACCTGTCCCTTCATTTATGTGATTCATTATTATCGCAGGAAAAAGGAGTAATAGAGGATGGAGATATTCCGGATACTCTTTATCCCGTATCCTCTTATTCAAAGTTTTCCCACTTGATAAAAATACATAGCTGGCTTCCTTTTTATTTTGACTATGACCATTTCGGTATAGAGAACATCCCTGTTTACCCGGGCTTCATTCTTTATTCTCAGAATTATCTCAGCACCCTGGAGGGATCGGTTGGATATGCCTATAAGGATCATGAGCACCAGTTGATTACAAGTGTTACTTATAAAGGGCAATATCCTGTTATCAGATTAAATAACAGTTTTGGTGGAGAACCTGTTGTTTATCGCGATTCAACCTCGTTACCGTTATTGGGCAAAATGCCTTCAAGAAATGATTTTTTCCTCCAGGTGTATCTTCCGCTTAATCTGACTACCAACAGATATAACCGGGGAATCGACCCGTCCGTTGATTTCAGATATACCAACAGTTTCATTTGGACGGATCGCTTACAGGATTATAAAAAAGGGAGGATGTTGTTATCATACCGGTTTTATGCTTATAATCTTTTAAAGATGGCTCACAGAGATATCCTGCCCCGGTTGGGATACACAGTAGATATAGGATACCTAAGTGCCCCCTGGGATAAAGAAAATTACGGGAACAAAACTTATTTCAGGGGGACTTTTTATCTTCCCGGTCTGTTGAAGCACCATGTCCTGACGTTAAAGGCAGGTTACGAAAAACAAAATCCCGGGAATTTCTTCTATCTGAATCAACTGTCTTATCCCAAAGGATACGATTACTGGCTCTCAGAAAAACTGCAGTTACTAACGGCCAAATACACTTTTCCCATTGTATATCCTGATTTTTCCATAGGATCTGTTTTGTATTTTCCGCGGCTATATGGAGAAATGTTTTATGAATCTGCCCATGGAGATAAAAATTATAATTATCTAAATCATCATTATGAAAAAGACAACAAAAGTTTTCTTAGTTATGGTGGTAAGTTAATCTTTGATGTCAATTTTTTCCGTATAGAGTTCCCTGTTGGTTTGGGTTTTTGGGCAGCGTATCTTCCGGAAACAGGAAGTGTAAAGACCGGTGTGAGTTTTAATATTAATATTTATGGTTTGCATATAAGCCGTCAGCGAAGGCCTTTATTACCAACAGGACCCGGAGGGATGTTACGGTAAGCTTGCGGTTTATTCTTCTGATTGTTTATGCAGACTCCCGGCTGTTTGCCGGATCAGGTCCCAGGCACGGAGAACATGTTCTTCACGGGTATAGGTTTGGCCGATCATAAAACGGATGGTAAATTTTTCATTGAGACGGGTGTGAGTAAAATAAACCTTGCCTGAGTTGTTTAATTCATCCAGCAATTGCTGATTCAGATGGTTTAGATTTTCTTCTTTTAAATTTCCCGGATGGTAGCGAAAGCATACGGTATTGAGAGGTACCGGAGCCATCAATTCAAAATCAGGAGAACTTTCTACTTTGTTTTTTATTTCCCTGGCAAGGCGTATGTGCTCACGTATAATCTCCTGCATTTTTTTTATACCAAAGTTACGCAGAACAAACCATAGCTTCAATGCCCGGAAACGGCGACCCAGAGGAATTCCCCAATCCCTGTAATCATTTACCTGCCCATGTGTTTTGGTTTTTAGGTATTCGGGCAGAATTTCAAAGGTACGAAGCAATGCATTTTTGTCTTTCACAAAATAAGCTGAACAATCGAAATTAGTGAACAGCCATTTATGGGGGTTAAATACAAAGCTGTCCACCTGTTCAATTCCTTCGATCCTTTGCCGGTATTCCGGGAGGATGAGGGCCGAACCAGCCAGGGCTGCATCCACATGTAGCCAAAGTCCGAATTCATCTGTTATCGCTGCAATTTCTTTTAGCGGATCAAAAGCAGTTGTGCTTGTTGTTCCCAGTGTGGCCACAACAGCCAGGGGATGGTACCCCTGAGACAGGTCTTTCCGTATAGATTTTCTCAAATGGTCAGGATCCATGCTAAAATCTTCTCTAACCCGGCATTTAATCAGGTTTTCTTTGCCGAATCCTGCTATTTTTACGGCTTTTTCTATGGAAGAATGGGTCTCTCCGGAAGCATATATGCGGAAGTGTTCTTTGCCTGAGAAGCCTTTATCGTTAATCGAATAGTGTGTCTGTTTTTCACGGGCGGTCAACAGGGATGCCAGGGTGGCTGTAGAAGCGGTATCCTGGATGACACCTTCAAAATTTGAAGGAATGCCTGTCAGATATCTTAACCAGTGCATCATCTTTTCTTCGAGTTCGGCAGCAGCAGGGGAGGTCTCCCAGACCATGCATTGTGCACCGAGCGTGGCCGTAAGCATCTCAGCAAGTACAGAGGGGTAGCTGCTGTTGGCCGGGAAATAAGCAAAAAAACCGGGACTTTGCCAATGAGTTATCCCCGGGATGATCTTTTCTTCAAAGTCTTTCAGGATGGCTTCCATTGGTTCTCCTTCTACGGGAGGTTCTTCCGGGAATAAAGAAAATATTTCCCCGGGTTTAACGTGTGACTTGACGGGATACTTCTCAATATTTTCATAATAGTTTGCCATCCAGTCTGCTATCTTATGGGCAAATATTCTAAACTCATGGGAATTTAACATGACCAGGTATGTTTAAAGATTAATTTTATCCCTGAAGAGATTTTATGGTAATTTTTTGACGTTTCTAAAAAACATCAGCAGGGATAACCAGTAATCATTGGAGGCAGGGTCGGATTTTAATAATGCTTTTACTCCGTGTTCTCCCATGGAGCGGGTAGGAACAAAGATGGTGACTTTCCCTGAAGGAATATGCTGGGCTAATTCAATAAGATAGGGATATTCAGGTTTTGACCCGGCAATGAGGGTCAGTTTGTCGAATCCTTTCAGGGAATCCTGCACAAAGACTTGTGGACGGAAAAATTCGCCCGGGCTGAAAGCTATGACAGCTTTTACATCCGGGTTGTTTTTGGCAATTAAAAGACACAGGGAAGCAGAGAAAGAACTGCCGAACAAGATGACAGGTTTCCCGCTTTTCTGGACAGCATAATGAATAGCTCCCTGTATGTCTTTGAGACAATCCAGTTTATTGATCCTTAATTGAAGGGAATGTGCCCTTCCGGCTGTTTCATTGACAATATAGTTGTTTTCTTTTCCTTCCCTGAGATCCACGGCCAGACAATTGTATTTCATCTTTACAAGCCGGGGCGCAATGTCCCGGTATTCCCCCCGGCTGGATTCTTCTTCATGAAATAATAGAATAAAGGGATCCACGGGACTCCCTGCATAACTGTCAGCAGTAACTAACAGGCTATCAGAAGCAGGGAAAACAACTTTTTTCTGGGCCTCCCCCCGGGAGGTATTCCATAAAAAGATAAAGCCAATAAGAAGAGCTTTAAACGAATTCTCCCAGGATAGTAATATGGTTGTTTTTTGCTTCAATGACGCCTCCTTTTATATTAACGGATTTTTCCTGCCCCTCATTCGTAATATACCGGACGGTTCCTTCCTGAAGAGAAGAAATAATCGGGGCGTGATTATGCAGGATCTCAAAGGATCCTTTGGTTCCCGGGACTTGTACCAGCCTGATCTCACCTGTAAAGACTGTTTTTTCTGGTGTTATAATTTCGAGATACAAAGCAGTATAGATTAAAATAGGTTATTTTGATTCGGCTAATATTTTTTGTCCTTTTTCAATAGCTTCCTCGATGGTCCCGACCATATGAAAAGCAGCTTCCGGCAGGTCATCCACTTCACCGTCCATGATCATCTTGAATCCTTTGATGGTATCCTCTATAGCCACCCATTTCCCAGGCATTCCGGTAAATTGTTCTGCTACGAAGAAGGGTTGTGACAGAAACCGCTGGACCCTTCTGGCACGATGAACAGCCAGTTTATCTTCTTCAGACAATTCATCCATCCCCAGGATCGCTATGATATCATTCAGCTCGTTGTAATGCTGCAGGAGTTCCTTTACCCGTTGGGCTGTATCATAGTGATCTTTTCCAACGATGTCCGGCGTAAGGATCCGAGAAGTAGAGTCGAGGGGATCTACGGCCGGATAGATCCCCAGTTCGGTAATTTTCCGACTTAGCACCGTCGTAGCATCCAGGTGTGCAAAGGTGGTAGCAGGAGCCGGGTCGGTCAGGTCATCGGCGGGGACATAAACCGCCTGCACCGATGTGATGGACCCATGCTTTGTGGAAGTGATCCGTTCCTGCATTTCACCCATTTCAGTGGATAGCGTGGGTTGGTACCCTACAGCTGAAGGCATCCGGCCAAGCAACGCAGATACTTCAGATCCGGCTTGTGTAAAACGGAAGATGTTATCCATGAAAAAAAGAATATCCCGGCCCTGGGACTGTCCATCCCCGTCACGAAAATATTCGGCGATGGATAAACCGGACAAAGCTACACGGGCACGCGCTCCCGGGGGTTCGTTCATCTGTCCGAAAACCAATGACAGTTTAGACTCTTTGAGTTTTTTGTAATCTACTTTTGAAAGATCCCATCCACCGGCTTCCATATCTTTCTTAAATGCTTCCCCGTAATCAATAACCCCGGCTTCCAGCATCTCACGAAGCAAGTCGTTTCCTTCACGGGTGCGTTCCCCAACGCCTGCAAAAACGGAAAGTCCTGAATATGCCTTGGCAACGTTGTTAATCAGTTCCAGAATGATCACAGTTTTTCCTACACCTGCACCCCCAAACAATCCTGTTTTTCCTCCTTTGGAGAAAGGTTCGATCAGATCAATTACCTTGATTCCGGTGTACAATACTTCTTTTTCAGTAGATAAGTCCACAAATTCAGGAGGCTTCCGGTGTATCGGATATTTATTTTTCTTGTTTAGGGGTTCTAATTCGTCAATAGCCTCTCCCGTAACATTCATCAACCGGCCGCGAATCTGATCACCGACAGGCATGCTAATGGGAGTCCCTGTAGCAATGACTTTCATGCCACGGTGTAATCCGTCTGTAGAATCCATGGCGATTGTTCTTACTGTTCTTTCTCCGATCTCCTGCTCAACTTCCAGAACTAAAATAGATCCATCATCCCTTTTAATTTCCATTGAATCATAAATATCCGGGAGTTTGGAACCTTCTCCTTCAAATTTAACATCAACAACCGGACCGATGATTTGAGTTATGATACCTGTGTTCTTTTTAGCCATATAGCTATATTTTTATATTACAAATTTAATATTTTCTATTTAGTACGTGATATCAGGTTTATTGCCATTTCTTCTATATTTTTTCTTCTGGCCGGCTTCACACCCGTAAGCTTTAGTTCGTTTATTCCTTTTTCAAAAAACTCAAAGATTCTGTTTTTGGTTATGGCCGGAATCTTTACATAATCATAAAATTGTTTAATGATCATTATCTGTTTTTGTTTGTCAGATGCCGGGTTATTCATCGCCTTCAGCATTTCTTTTTTCTTTTGTTCCGGCAGATGATCAAGGGTATAAACCAACAGAAAAGTTTTTTTATTGCCAAGAATATCTCCTCCGATACTTTTCCCAAAAGTTTGTGTATCCCCGTATGTATCCAAATAATCGTCCTGGATCTGAAAAGCCAGTCCCAGATATCTTCCACATTTGTATGCATGAGAGATTTGTTCTTCTGAAGCCCCTGCGGCTATTGCTCCGATTTTCATAGAACCTGCCAATAAAATGGCTGTTTTTAATTCTATCATCTGAAGATATTGTTCTTCTGTAATTTCGGGGATTTTTTCGAAATTTATATCCAGTTGTTGACCTTCACAGACTTTTAAAGCAGTTTCATTAAAGATATGTAAAAACCGAAATAAATTATCTTTTGAGGCTCCTAATAAATATCTGTAAGCGTAGATGGATAAAGCATCTCCAGAAAGGATGCCTATGTTTGCATTCCAGCGCGTGTGAATAGTTTGATGGTTTCTGCGTAAACTGGCATGATCCATGATATCATCATGAATTAATGTAAAGTTATGAAATAACTCAATACTGATCGCCGGATTCAACGCGTTCTCTATATCATTCTGAAATAAATTTGCAGACATAAGGGTTAGTACAGGGCGGATTCTTTTTCCTCCCAGGCTCAGAATATAACGAATCGGGTCATATAGTTCGTTGGGAGTTTCCGGAATATCCAGATCGCGGATCGTTTGATTGACGTGATCGGATAACTCTTCGAATGTGTACATATGGTATTCGTTTTCCGGCATGAATCATTTATTGTTTCAAAGCTTCTGCACCCCCCACAATATCCAGAATTTCTTTTGTAATAGCTGCCTGACGTGCTTTATTATAATGAAGGGTTAATTCCTTGATAAGTTCATTGGCATTGTCAGTGGCCTGATGCATGGCTGTCATCCTGGCCCCGTGTTCAGCTGAGAAAGAATCCAATAGCACCTTATAAAATTGAATTTTAAGGGTTTTTGGGATTAATTCGTTAATGAGCTTGTCCTGATCCGGCTCAAAGATATAACCCCCTATATGCTTCTGATTATTTTCCTCTTTTTTCTTTGAACTGACAGGAAGGAATGTCTCATGTGTAAGGGTATGAACGGCTGCATTCTTAAATTGGTTGTAAACGAAGTCAATACGGTCAAATTTTTTCGACAGAAACAGGTCTGCAAATGAATTAGCCATAGTTACAGTGTCAGAAAAATTAAGATTATCAAATATTTCTGTATTCTTTCCGGCAAGAGGCAGTTTATTTGAGGATAAAAAGTCAGCTCCTTTTTTCCCTATGGCAAAAAATGACAATTGTTTCCTTTTCCACTGATCAGCATATTCCGTCTTTGCTATGTTTAGGGCTTCCTGTATAGCATTGATATTAAAAGATCCACACAGTCCCCGGTTGGAGGTAACCAGAATAATCAGAACCTTTTCCGGAGGACGGTATTTCATTAAAGGATTCTCAATATCATTTTCCAGTCCTTCTCCAATACTGGACATAATATTTTCCAGCTTGTTGGCATACGGCCTGAGCCTGATAATTTTTTCCTGATTTTTTCTCAGTTTGACTGCTGCCACCATTTTCATAGCTTGTGTAATCTGCCGGGTTGATTTGACACTGGCAATACGGGTCCTTATTTCTTTTAGTCCTGCCATAAGGGTAAAGAAAATAGATTATTCTTTTTTATATTTAGAGGCTAGATCAAGGATAATTTTTTCCAGTTTATCAGCCAGATCATCAGGAAAATCTCCCTTTTTCAGGGTTTTCAAAATATCCTTGTGTTTGATTTCCAGGAGTTCCAGATATTCTGTTTCAAAGTCCCGGACTTTATCCAAAGGAACATCTTTCAACAATCCGCGGGTACCGGCGAAAATAATTGCAATTTGTTTTTCAACAGATACCGGAGAGTATTGATTTTGTTTCAGGATTTCCACATTCTTGGCTCCTTTGTCCAGAATGGCCAGTGTAGAAGCATCCAGATCAGAGCCGAATTTGGCAAAAGCTTCCAGTTCACGGTACTGTGCCTGATCAAGTTTCAACGTCCCTGCCACTTTTTTCATAGCTTTTATCTGAGCGGACCCACCCACACGACTGACGGATATTCCAACGTTGATGGCAGGACGTATTCCTGCATTAAATAAATCGGATACCAGAAAAATCTGTCCGTCGGTGATAGAAATAACATTGGTAGGAATATAGGCGGAAACATCGCCTGCCTGGGTTTCAATTATAGGCAATGCGGTGAGAGAACCCCCTCCTTTCACCAGCTTTTTAATGGAGGGAGGAAGATCGTTCATCTGGACTGCAATTTCATCTGATTCGATGATTTTGGCTGCTCTTTCCAAAAGTCGCGAATGCAGGTAGAACACATCTCCCGGATAAGCTTCCCGTCCGGGAGGACGGCGAAGTAACAGGGATACCTCCCGGTAAGATACAGCTTGCTTGGAGAGATCGTCATAGATGATCAAAGCGTCTTCTCCCGTATCCCGGAAAAATTCTCCGATGGCTGCTCCGGAAAAGGGTGCATAAAATTGAAGAGCTGCCGGGTCGGAGGCAGTGGATGAAACAATGACTGTATATTCCATCGCTCCATAATCCTTCAGTGTTTTAGCTATATCGGCTACCGTAGATCCTTTTTGACCGATGGCTACATAAATGCAATATAGCGGTTTCCCCTCCAGAAAATTTTGTCGTTGGTTGATGATGGTGTCAATAGCAATAGCTGTTTTCCCTGTTTGCCGGTCTCCGATGATCAATTCCCTTTGTCCTCTTCCGATCGGGATCATGGCATCAATGGCCTTGATACCGGTTTGTACTGGTTGCTTGACAGGTTGTCTGAAGATGACGCCGGGAGCTTTTCGCTCGAAAGGCATCTCATATAAATCTCCTGTAACAGGCCCCTTCCCGTCCAGAGGTTCTCCCAGCGGATTGATGACTCTTCCAAGCAGGGCCTTTCCTACCATAAGGGAAGATATCCGGTGCAATCTTTTGACTTTATCTCCTTCTTTAATCCCTTCGGAATTACCCAGAAGAACCCCCCCCACATTATCTTCTTCCAGATTCAGGACGATGCCCTGAACCCCATTGTCAAATTCAATGAGTTCATTAGCTTGTACATCCGAGAGTCCGTAAATACGGGCAATCCCGTCACCTACTTGTAATACCGTACCAACTTCTTCCATTGAAATACTCGATTGTATCCCTTCCAATTGCTGCTTTAGTATTTCTGATACTTCGCTGGGTTTGATCGTAGCCATAATCGTTGTTTTTTTATGAATCTTATTTCCTTCTGACGAGTTCTTTTTTTAAATTTCTTAAAGAGGAACGAACACTGGCATCAAATTGAGTGTCCTCAATATTGAGAATGAATCCTCCGATAATATTCGGATCTGTATAGACGGAGAGCTGTATCTCTGTCTTGATTCGTTCTTTCAGATGTCTTTTAATTTCTCCGGTTATTTTTTTATTGACCGGAGTGGCTGTTATCAACTGGGCATATGTTATTCCCTGTTCTTTTTTATAAAGGTCAATGAAATCCCGTGCCATATCAGGGAGGAAAATTTCCCTGTTATTTTTTAAAACAATATCCAGAAAATGATTGGTAAGCGGACGGATAAAAGACTGAAATGTGTTTTGCAGGATTTTTCGTTTATCCGTGTTGGTAACCACGGGATTATCCAGAACCGACCTGAAATCGGGATTGTCCTGAATGGCCGAAAATATCAGGTTAACATCATGGAATACCATCTCCAGCTCATCGGCATCATGTGCTGACAAGAAAAGAGCTTTGGCGTATCTTACAGATATCTGGCTGGTATTCATAAAAATAAAAAGGAATTATTAATTTAATGGGATGTCATCCAGGTATTTCTCAATTATTTTCTGTTGTTCCGGTCCGGTGGATAATTTTTCCCGTAATATTTTTTCAGCAATATCTACCGATAATTCCGCAACTTGTTTTTTTATTTCCTCGAGGGCCATGGTTTTCTCATTACGGATATTCATTTGGGCTCCTTCGATCAGTTTGTTGGCTTCCTGAGAAGCTTCTTTTTTGGCTTTATCCAGGATACTTGTTTTTATTTCACGGGCTTCTTTCAGGATTTTTTCTTTTTCAAGCCGGGCTTCCCGGATAATGGCTTCATTATCGGTTTTCAGTTTTTTCATTTCAGCCCTTGCTTTTTTTGCTGTCTCAAGGGCATCTGTAATGGATTCTTCCCTTTCTTTCAAAGAATTGAGAATAGGTTTCCATGCAAATTTCTTTAGGATAATAAGCAGGAATGTAAAAGAAACGAGCATCCAAAACAATAATCCTACATCGGGGGTTACAAGTTCCATAACTATTTATTTTTATTTTTTTAAAAAAAGCATTGCAGTTCAGCCAATCGCTGAACCGCAATGCATGTTCATTCCCTATTTCTGGAACAGGATAAGCAGACAGATCACAATAGCGAAGAAAGCCACTCCTTCAATCAAAGCTGCCGAGATGATCATATTAGATCTGATATCCCCGACGGCTTCCGGCTGACGACTGATGGCTTCCATCGCTTGGCCTCCAATTTGGCCGATGCCAATACCGGCACCTATTGCTGCCAGACCGGCACCAAATCCAGCCCCCATAAGTCCGAGAGCATTACTTGCTGCCTGAAGTAAAATCATTAATGGTAACATAAGCATAAAATTTAATTAATATATAGAACTATTCAGGTTTTTCCATAGCCAGTCCAACATATAAAGCTGATAATAATGTAAATACATAAGCCTGGATAAAAGCAACCAATATTTCAAGTAAGGTCAGAAAAACAGTAAATGAAATGGAGATAACAGAGATTCCGTATCCTTCCAACATACTCATCTCACCGAAAAGAAAGATAAGAGCAAAAAATCCCAACGCTACGATATGTCCGGCGATAATGTTTGCAAAAAGTCGGATTATCAGGACAATGTGTTTTATAAAAAGACTCAAAAATTCGATCGTTGGCAATAAAGGGATTGGAAACTTCAGCCACCATGGGACCCCCGGGGTGTTAAAAATGTCGATCCAATAATATTTTGTGGAACTAAGCAACACCAAGGCAAGGGTGAAAAAAGCCATGACGGTGGGTATAGCAATATTGCCGGCAATATTAGCCCCTCCGGGAGGAATAGGTACCAGTCCCAACAGGTTGTTTGTGAAAATGAAAAAAAACAGGGATAACAAATAAGGCATGTAACGTTCATATCTTTCCCCAATAGAGGGTTTTGCTACCTCATCCCTGATAAAAAGAATCAGGGGTTCAAGCAGGTTTTGTAACCCGTGAGGAGCCTGGTTTTTCCGTTGCCGGTAAGATTTGGCGATAGATATAAAAAGCCAAAATAATAGAAAGACACTGAATAAAATAGCTACCGCATCTTTGGTCAGAGACAGGTCAACGGGCCGGACGACACTCCCGTCCGGTTTTTCTTCTACAATCTTTCCGTGATACTTCTCTTCCTCTGAAATCTTAAAACCTTTATATGCACGCTGACCATGATGGAATTTGCTACTCCAGAAAACATGTAATCCTTTTTCTTTGCTATATAAAATAACCGGTAAAGGGATGCTACAGTGAAAGTCTTTGTATGTAAAAAGATGCCATTCGTAGGAATCAAGGATGTGATCCATGATCATCTCCTTGGCATCAAACGGTTTGCGTATCTGTGATTGTTTTCTGTGGCTTTTTTCCTGATTTCCGCGCTTTCCGGGAGAAATTGCAGAAGGCAGGGAAAATATAAACAATCCCGCAAAAACCAGAACAAAAACGAATGGTTTGTTTCGTTTCACTTGAACCTCTTTTTAGAATGAGCAAAAGTAAAAAAAAAACAAAATGAACGGTATGACTTATCTGTTTATTTGTTTTTTTTATTGATAAGGATAGCCGTATAAGAGGAAATGGAATATCCTGCATACATAATCAGTACATAAATCAGGAAAGAAACAATATCCGTTTTATTAAAAATCAGGTACAGTAAGATAGCTATAAAAAGAAATAGGAATTTTATTCCTGTGAGCAGGATAAAACGGTTGATAAATTTTGACGGGTTCTTTTCTTCCGGACGTATCAGCAATAGGAAATATGTTAAATAAAGAAGTAGAAAAAAGACAAGCAGGATGGGGAAAACAGGGAGGTATAAATACTGAAAAGGTCCGAACCTTAAAAAAACAGCAGCCAGTATAAAAACCAGTGTCGTAATGCCAATATAGATAATAGTTGTTCTATACCGGGCCATATGCTATTTTTTTAAAAAATCCTTTATAGCAAAATAAATCGCCAGAGTTACGGAGATGATAGAGAGCAACAGGGTAAATACAGGAAAAGAAAGACCCAGATGTTTATCCAGTTTCATGCCTCCAAAGACTCCCAAAAAAATAATCAGGCCCATTTCAAGGGCTAGCGCTGAATATTTAACGTAATTGTCAAACTGTTTTTTTGTTTTCCGGAACGACTTTGAATTTATCTTTTTCTTCTTTTTTGAAGGATCTTGTGGTGTTTTCATCACTCATATTGCAATTTCCTGTAAACTTGGAACCAGGTTCAATAGCCAGTTTGTTGGTCATGATATCCCCATTGATGCGGGCAGTTTTCCTGAGGGAAAGAAGTTCAACCACCGTAATTTTCCCTTCTATAGATCCAAATACTTCAGCGTTCTTACAGGTAATTTCTCCTTTTACCTTTCCTGTTTCTCCAATAACCAGTTTTCCTTTGGTTATAACATTCCCTGTAAGAGTTCCTTCAATCCGTATTCCTTCTTTGGAGTTGATATCTCCGGTAAGTTCCGTCGCCGGCGTAATAAAATTAACAATAACATTATTGTTTTCCGTTCCGTTATATTTCCCCATTTTGTTTTGCTTTAAGTAGTAAACCTTTGTTTATTTGCTTAAAAATTAAGAGTATAAAGGTAAATAAATTCGATTGATTTTACAATGAGTTTTTTTCTTTACTGTTTCTTTCCGTCATATGCCCATTTAAGATAAAGGGAACCCCAGGTAAAACCACCGCCGAAAGCAGCAAGGATCAGGTCGTCTCCTTTTTTTAGTTTATTCTCCCATTCATACAGGCACAATGGAATAGTAGCTGTGGTCGTGTTTCCGTAATTCTGTATATTGATCATTACTTTATCTCTGGGCAGGCCCATTCTCTTGGCAGTGGCTTCTATGATCCTCATATTGGCCTGGTGTGGAACCAGCCAGTCGAGAGTCTCGGATGTTAAGTTGTGTTTCTTCATCATTTCAACACTCACATCTGCCATGTGGGAGACGGCAAATTTAAAGACTACTTTTCCGTCCTGATACACGAAATGTTCACGATTCTCAACGGTTTCGTGTGAAGAAGGTCTGACAGACCCTCCTGCTTTCATATAAAGATATTTTCTACCTGATCCGTCCACGTGAAAAATATGATCCATGACGCCCACTTCTTCTTCTGTAGGCTCAAGCAAAACAGCAGCTGCTGCATCTCCGAAGAGAGGGCAGGTAGTACGATCACTATAATCGGTGATAGAAGACATTTTATCAGTTCCTACGACGATAATTTTCTTATATCTACCTGATTCAATAAATGCTGCGGCTGTTTGTAAGGTGAATAAAAATCCCGAGCAAGCAGCATTGACGTCAAAGCCCCAGGCATTTTTTATACCTACTTTATCTGAAATAATATTTGCAGTGGCAGGAAATGCCCTGTCTGGCGTAACAGTGGCACATATTAACATATCTATGTCATCGGGGGAGGTGTCTGTTTTTTCCAGTAACCCACGTACGGCTTTTGCTCCCATATAGGAAGATCCACGTCCCTCTCCCTTCAGGATTCTTCTTTCCTTGATTCCGATTCGTTGTATAATCCACTCATCAGAAGTATCAACCATGGTGGACAATTCTTCGTTGGTAAGTCTGTAGTCGGGAACCCAGGCATGAACCCCGGTGATGGCAGCATGAAATTTTTTCATTATTTAAAAGCTTTTATGATTTTATTGGTTAAATGAACCCGGACAATGTCCAGGGTATGATTTAGCATTGTATTGATGGCTTTTTCATTGGAAATGCCGTGGGCGATAATAACGTTTCCGTTTACCCCGAGTATCGGCGTTCCTCCGTAATGTTCAAAATTAAAACGACCCAGAAATTCATCATTTATTCCTCTGGTTTTGGCAATGGAATAAAGGGTTTCTGCTTCTTTAATCACCACATTGCCTACAAATCCATCACAAACAATAACATCTGCTTTATCTTTTGTGAAAAATTCGTTGCTTTCGATGTTGCCGATGAAATGATATTCTTTTGTTTCTTTCATCAGATCATAGGCTGAACGGGTAACAAGATTTCCCTTGGTTGCTTCAGAACCGATATTCAGTAATGCAACACGGGGTTTAGGGACTTTATAAACATGATGGGCGTACAATGATCCGAGCAAACCATACTGGTATAGAACATCCGGTTTTGAATCCGGGGCTATTCCTACATCCAGAATGACCGTTTGCCCGGTATAAATATTAGGCAGGGTTGTGGCAATGGTTGGCCGGATTACTCCCGGGATTGTTTTAATAGTCATGGTGGCTCCCACGAGCATGGCTCCGGTGTTGCCGGCACTGGCAAAAGCATCTATGTTTCCCTTCTCAAGGAGATGAAATCCCCTGACAATACTGGAATCTTGTTTGTTACTAAAAGCTTTGGTGGGATGATCTCCCATCTCAATAACATCCCGGGTATAAACAATATCAACAGATTCCTTCATGAAAGGATGATTATTTAAATATTTGTCAATAATTATCCCATCCCCAATCAGGACGAGCATTACATTGCCTGGGAGTGCACGTATTGCTCGTTCTGCTCCGGCTAAAATAGCATTGGGAGCAAAATCTCCTCCCATTATATCTAATCCGATCCGAATCATCTGCTAACCGGAGGAATTAAACGGAAGTTTCTTTTTCAATGGCCTGTTTTCCGCGATAATAACCACATTCAGGACATACATGATGATACTGTACAGCAGTTCCACAGTTTGGACATGTGGTAATTGTAGAGATGGCTGCTTTGTAATGGGTCCTGCGTTTATTTCTTCTCTGTTTGGACGTTTTACGTTTTGGATGTGCCATAATCT
Organism: uncultured Rikenellaceae bacterium; assembly: GCA_964383915.1. Lineage (GTDB taxonomy): Bacteria > Bacteroidota > Bacteroidia > Bacteroidales > VadinHA17 > DRPN01. The sequence continues at coordinate 15,378 of CAYLJE010000006.1, read as the reverse complement.
GATTAATTTATATTTTTAATAATCTCTTTTAAAGCCGACCAGCGATCATCGGTGGCTTGTTTTTTTTCTTTTAAGGATAACTCTTCCAGTTTTTTTAACATCACGGAATTACATGTACTGTTACCGTTTTCGTCATCCGGATGCACTATTCGTAAAGGTAATGCCAGATTTGCATACTCATATATGTATTGTCTTACATCCAGGAAATAGTCATCTTCAGGGATAATCAGTATATTGGCAGATTCTTCATGCCTGGAAGATCCAAATTTAACATATAATATCTCCTTAAAAGATACAGGCAGATCAAACATCTCTAGACAACGATCACAGGGAACATGTACCGTTCCGGCAATAAAAAAATCAAGTGATAACAATCGCACGGACTTATGCAAAATTATTTTTACATGAAGATTTCCTTCTTTGATTTCAGATTCAGGGAAATTTTCAAAGAACGAAGCATCAATTTCAAAATCAAAATCGTGGTCTCCTTCCTTTAACCCTTTGAAGGGAATCCTGTATCTGTCCATATTCCTCACACACATCCCTAAAAAATTTATCGTGCAAAAGTAGAAATTAATATTAGAACAAAAAAAAATTATTCCCTTATAAAATGATTGATCGTAATCACGGGATATGAAAAAGAATTAATTAAAAAAAAGGTGGTAGTTGAAGTTAGTAAATCATCAGTTTTGTAGAAAAAATGCTTTCCTGTGTTTTCACCTGAAGCAGATACAATCCGGGTTGAATATCCCCGGGTTGCATGACGATCCTGTTTTTTCCAGGAAGAGCGGAGAAAGATTTTATAAGCATTTTCTGCCCTTCCGTATTAAATAATATAACCAGCACAGGTTGTGCTGAAGTTATGGAAAAGGAAAGATGAATATTTGTATGGGCCGGGTTAGGATAGACATCAAAATAATCTCGGGGATCTGACTGGCCTGGTATCTTTACGGATGCAGAAATATCCGGTGGTTTCAGTTTTTTTGTGGTAAATAATTTATAAGTACCTGGTGAAAGTATTATGTTGTAGTCAGTGTTAGCAATGGTAACAGAATCTCCCGTGAAATATTCATACCAGGTTCCTGTTGCGGGAAATGATATGGAAGAGGATTGTTCGTTTACATCGAAATTACCAATGGCCAGAAAGTTCATGCTGGTATCACGAATGGTAATGATTTTAACGGCACCAGAAGCATTCATGGTGAAATCACTGCTTTTAAAAACAGGCTGTTCTTTTTTCAACTTTATCAAAGCTTGAAAAACCTGGTATAGTTTTTTCCTTCTGGAATCATTGTAATAATCCCACCGAATAGGTTTATTGCCAACCCGGCCGTTGTATTCGATAGAATAATCATACCCGAGCTCTTCGAACTGCCAGATCATTTTCGGGCCGGGGACTATGAAGAAGAAGGCAGAAGCCAGCTCAATGCGTTGCAGGGCTGTTGTCAGGTTTTTGATGTCATAATCTCCTGAAGCATTCCCGTAAGTAAGGTTTTCATACATCAATCGTTCTTCATCATGACTTTCCATGTATCCGACCACATGCGGATCACTCCAGCCGCGGTTTATGTAAGAGATCCAATTGAAATCCCAATCTCCACAAGGGCCCGAAGGAAACCCCATGGATGCCTGGCTATACTGACAGTTAAGATTTCCCCAGAGGAGAAACCCATAAGATGAAAGTTCCTTTTCTTCACTGTTTTCGGTAAAGTGCTCTAAAATAAGGAGGGCATCATTTTTTATTTTCCTGATTGAATCAGCATAACCCTCCAGGATGTGGATTCGGGAAGTATCATATGCCCATCCGTCACCCGGTGTATTGGTAAATCCTTTGGAAAAATCAAAGCGGTATCCATCTATGTGATACACTGTGATCCAGTATCGGGTGACCCGGGTAACGAATTTCTTTGTTTCCGGGCTTTCATGATTAAAGTCATATCCCCAATTGTAAACAGGGTTGGGTGAAGACTGGTTATACCAAGGATTTTCTGCCGTGGGTTGCCCCCATTCCCCGGCCGTTGGATCAAAATATAATTTTACCAACGGAGATTGTCCCATCGAATGATTCAATGCTATGTCCTGAATCACGGCAATGCCGAGACTATGACAGGTGTCAATGAATGCTTTCAGATCTCTTTTTGGTCCGTAATATTTATCAGGTGCAAAGTAATAATCCGGATTATAACCCCAGCTTTCATTCCCTTCAAACTCATTAATAGGCATCAGCTCAATTGCATTAATGCCCAGCCTTTTAAGGTACCCGATGGTGTCAATAAGCGAACGGTAGGTATGCTTGACGGTAAAATCACGTATCAGTAATTCATAAATAACCAAATCTTCGGCTTTGGACGGCTGAAAATCAGTGTTCTTCCATGGATAGACCTCTTGCGCTGTTTGCAATAGGGAGACAATCCCCTCTGTTTTTCCTTTGGGATATGGCTTCAATCCGGGATAGGTCCAGACATTAATCCAGGGATCATTCCAGGGATCCAGGATTTTATCTGTATAAGGATCTCCGATGCGGATCGTTCCATCAACAAAATACTGGAAAGCATATTCTTTTAAGGGTTGCAGATGGTTAATCTTAATCCAGTAACGGTCGCTGTCAGGGGTCCTTTTCATGTAGCTGCTATCTCCCGGAGTCCAGTCATTAAAGTCTCCAATAGCAAATATAAATTGTTTGAAGGGAGCATAGAGACACAGAATAACGGTAGAGTCATTTATGTAATTTATTCCGTCGATAATACCGGCAGGTAGTTTTTCAACAGTGATGGATGGCCGTACATAATAATAAAAAGAATCTGTGATCGCCCCCGCAGAATCCCAGGCAGTCAGGTAAGCTGAAAATTCTCCTGTTTCTGATAAGATCAGGTTCCAGGTTAATTCATCACTGGTAGTTCCGGTAATATAAACGTTATTAACATGCAGGTTCAGACTGTCTGCTTTTGTCGATGTAGCTTTTATGTGGATGATGTCCCCTGGTTTTTTAATCAATGTAGGTTCTTCGGGTGTAAGAATGTTGATATTTAATCCTTCCTGATATACATCGACAAAGAGATCTTGTGTTTGCTTGGTGGCATCAGCACTGCGAAAAACAAAAGCCATCTTTAAAATGGTGTCAGTAGTGCTGACTTGATAAAAGGAACGGATATCCGGAGAAATATCCAGTTCATAGATATAATTTCCGGTATAGGTAAGTTTGGGTTGCGTTGTGTTTTCTCCCCAGGTGCCAATAACATGCTGCCAGTCAGTGGAACCTTGCAGAATGACGCCGGTATGCGTATATATATCTCCGGTATAATTTTTCAAAGCTCCTGTAATATGATCTGAATGAAAAAATATTTTTACACTTTTGATATCTACCGGCACGAGCGGATCGGTAGTAATGATCTGGGCTTTGCCGGCAAGCGTAAAAGCAAGCAGGATGAATAGTATATATAATCTTTTTGACATGAAATTTGTTTTTATCATGGGTTATTTTTTAAATTCCAGAATCACCGGGGCTTGTGCAGGAACTTGTATCTCCGGTGTTAGGGAAAATGTATGTTTACTTAAAATATCCGTTCCTTCCGTATAATTTTGAATGATTTCTTTAAATCGCTTCGTTTTGAGTTTTACCGGGTTTGTATTTTTATTCAGGATGACCATAACGGTTTTTTTGATATTTTTTCTGAAATAAATGTAAATTCCATTTTCGGGTGCGAAGTGGATCAGTTTTCCGTTATGGATTACCGGATTATTTTTCCGCCAATTCAAAAGAGCACAGAACTCATTCTGCATCTTAAATTGATCGGAAGTCAGCCCCTGGCCTGTAAATGCATTGATTGTATCATTTTTCCAACCCCCGGGGAAATTTTTACGTATGTGTCCGTGGTCATTCCCTTCGGGATGTGACATCAGAATCTCTGTTCCATAAAAGATCTGGGGAATGCCGCGAGTAGTCAATATAAAAGTGATGCCCAGGCGGAAAAGATTCCTATTCCTGTTTACCTGCATAAAAAACCGGCTCATATCATGATTATCCGGAAAGATTATGAGGTGATCAGGATCGGGGTATAGGAAATCCAAAGCCAGGGTATTGTATAATTTTATCCATCCGGTATTCCAGGCTTCCTTTTCCGTCAGGCTTTCGGCAAGTGCATTTTGGAGTGGAAAATCCATAAGGCTGGGCAGATTCGGGTGATATCCGTCACGGTTATGTTGTCCTCGTTGCCAATAAGCTATTATCCCGGGTTGTAGGTTCCATTCTTCTCCGACGATCATGAGATCAGGGTATTCTTCCCGGATTCTTTGGTTCCATCTGGCCATAAAATATTTATCAGAATAAGGATAGGTATCCATTCGGATACCCCTCAGGTGAGCGTATTCAATCCACCAGATACTGTTCTCGATTAGATAGGTTGCAAGAAAAGGGTTTTTCTGGTTCATGTCAGGCATGGTGGGGACAAACCAGCCGTTTGTCATACGTGTAAGATCATATGTTGAAACATGAGGGTCCATGTGAGCTGTATGAAGATGATTGGTTATTTTCCAGAACAGGCGTTAGCCACAAGGCGGTAAATCCCATTTTTTTAATATAATCCATGTGATCCAGCATCCCCTGGATATCTCCGCCATGCCTGCCATAAGGATCTTTCCGGTTCAAGCCTTCTTTCATGCTTTTTACTTCATCATTCGAAGGATTCCCATTGGCAAAACGGTCAGGCATAATGAGGTAGATCACATCTGAAGGGTTGAATCCTTCACGTAAAGCAGAACCCTGTTCTCTTTTTTTTAAGATATAGGGGTAGGAATAAATGAGTTTTTCCCCCTTTGAAAAACGGATATTGAAAGTTCCGGATTTTGTGTCAGGTGTAATTTTCAGGTTTAGAAACAGGTAGTTTGAATTCTCCGGAAAAGATACAGATCCCAAGGTTAGGCCGGGATAAGATGAAAGAGTCACGGAGGTACTGGCGATGTCCTTTCCATGAACCATGATCTGTAATCCTGGATTTTTCATGCCCGCCCACCAGAAAGGAGGTTCGATTCTGTCGGGTTGTTGTGCATGAACCTGAAAAAAGAAGAGAATAAGAAAATAAAAGGAAACTATCTTTTTCATTTATGAAAAGTATAAATTTCAGTCATATAATACATGCTTTTAATAACATTTCCTCCAAAGTCAAAGAAAGTATTGCAGTCCCAGGCAGAACCCTGTCCCCATTGTGTCTTAATCTGGGAAGTGATCCACTCAGGTTCCCAATAAAAAATACCTCTTCCACCCCCGTCAATGACCTTTTGTGTAAGGGAAGTGAGGTATTTGTATTGTCCCTGGCGGTTGGCAGGATAGTTGGGATCGAGCTTATTAATCCGAATAATATTTTTATAATTATCTGCATTTTGAGTGGTCCATGGGTAAGCTGTCTCCATGATCATCACATCTTTATTATATTTGTTTTGTATTTCTCTTATATAATTACTGATATTGGCCAGAGGCACACTGGACCATAAATAATAATAAGAAAAGCCGATAATATCATAATCTGTTAATCCTTTTTCAGACAAACCTTCAAACCACCTCGCCACATTCTCCGGTTGTGCTATATGAATAATGATCTTTGGTTGTATGCTGCTTTCTTTTCCTGCATTCCGTATGGCCTGGATGGATGCATTGATAAGATATATAAAGTTTTCGGTATGGTGCCAGCGATCGCCTGTGGGAAGGAGAAAGCCGGAATTAATTTCATTGCCGGCTTGTACATATTCGGGCATCAGACCTGCCTTGTCCAGTTTTTTTAAGGTTTGATAAGTATATTGATAGAGGCTGTCATGGAGGGTTGTCAGATCGAGATTCTGCCATGCTTCAGGAACCCCCTGTTTTCCGGGATCTGCCCAGGTGTCAGAATAATGAAAATCCAGACAGACTTGCATACCAAGTTGTTTTACTCTTTGGATTCCTTCCTTGACATCCAGGAAATCATTATACATTCTGGTTCCGGCTTTCCCGTATATTTCTTTTGTCCACATCGGATGATGAAAAAGTCTGAAACGGACGACATTAGTGCCGTATTTTTTAAAAATAAAATAAGGATCACAAATTTTACCCGAATCTTTATATATCCCTCCGTGATCTATAATCTGATTGGTATAAGATAAATCAGCCCCCATACAGAATTGATCCGGTGAATAAAATACCCGTGCCGGTTGTGAGTTGTTTTTTTTACATCCAACCAGGAAAATACCGGTAAGACTAAAAAAAAGAACTAAAAGTTTTTGCATGGTTTGTTTTTTCTCTAAAAAGTGCAAAAAATATTTTGCTTATGCAAATGATATGGGTAGGAATGAAAAAAGCGGTTAACGATCAGGTTAACCGCTTTTTTAGATAGCATTGTTTAATTTTTTACAATTCTGTAGGTATAAATCGGACCGCTCAGATCCAGTGTGATGGTGTAGTTCCCGTCAGCAGCAATGGGAATATTATCACCTCCGGCATCCAGTTTGCGGTCTCCACCGGTATCTCCGTAATCCAAATCCCAGCTGTCATTGGCTCTGAATTTAATATCCCCGGCAACCAGGTCCAGCGTAATGGTCCAGACATTCTTGGTTTTGTCGTAGGTCATGTTCACATCTGCACTCCAGTCGTAAGGGGGGACAGAGGATCCGATAAGACCCCAGTCTGTTTTCATATACGTATAAGTAGCTGCATTCAGATCAGCTTTGACAAGGAAATATCCTGGTCCTCCCGGAACTTTAATATTATTGCCTCCCCAGTTACCTGTCTGTAATGTTCCGGACATTCCGCCCGGGTCTGAATCAGCAATGGTATTATCCTGTTCCCATCCGGGTACTTTGGTGAATTTCAATTCGGTAGTATCCTCTGAGAACCAGAGGTAGCCTTCATAAATACCATTATCTTTAACCGAATAGATTACGGTGGTCGTGTTGGAAGGATCCCATGCTCCCCAGGCTGGATTCCAGCCGCTCTGATAACTCCCCGGCACATACAGTTTAGGATAATTAATTACTTTTTCAAATGGGGTGATGTTCAGTGAAACAGGATTTGAGTGAAGTACGTCCACATCTTTATGGATGGCAGCACTGACTCTGACCTGAACATTGGCGACTTCTCCGGGGAAAGCATTTAGCGTCAGCATCGCATTGTTAACTTTGCCCTGGGTGATGGCCAGACTGGGTTTATTGGTAATGCCCAGAATAGACGGCTTGGAAAAGTTGTCTGCGACCATGTCTATTTCCACAGTATAGGTGACGGCAGCCTGAAATCCGAAATCTGCCGGATCCCAGGAAAAAGTAGTCATGGTATCATTCTCTGTCGAATCGGTGAGAATATAATTTTCTCCATTAGCAGGGGCTGTGATTGTCGGAGGATTGAATACTCCAACCACCGGTTCTCTTACTTCTTTCTCGCAGGAGACAAGAAATGCGACACCGGCAAGCAGAATTAAAAACTTATATATTTTTTTCATTGTGGTAGTTTTTAACAGTTAACAGATTAATATCCGGGGTTCTGTGTCAGGTTAGGATTTGCTCCGATATCAGAGGCAGGAATAGGATAAAGATCGTATTTGCTATCCGTTGATTTTCCTTCCTTGACGTTCCCCTTCCATGCCCATACATAATCGGAATTGCTGAATTTGCCGAAACGGATGAGATCAGTCCGGCGGTCTCCCTCCCAGTACAACTCCCTGGCTCGTTCATCCAGGATGAAATCCAAGGTAAGCTGGTCGGAAGTGATATCCGAAGAGTTATCTCCGTAAGCCCTCTCACGTATTGCATTAACATATCCAAGGGCGGTGGTCAGATCCCCACCCGAACCTCCCCTAAGCGTAGCTTCTGCATACATCAGATAGGCATCAGCCAGGCGGAACGTCGGGAAATCAGTATCCACAAAAGTCTGATCTTGTCCTGTCTGTCCTGTAGAAGTTACATTCTTGAATTTTGTCATGGCATAACCGTTGGTAAATTCAAATACATCATTGATCTCCAATGACTGACCATCCGTATAGAACATCCCCCGGCTGTCGGATGCATATTTCTCAACGGAATAAGTGTAATCGGGAGTACCCAGCTTCAGGGTAATTTTATATTTTCCTGCTTCAGGGATGGGAATATTGGCGCCTCCTTCTTCCAGGATACCATCTCCTCCATTATCACCATAATTCAGATCCCAGGCATCATTGGCACGGAACTTGATTGCTCCGGCATTCAGCTCAAGGATAGCGGTCCATGCTCCATTGACTGTGTCATATGTCATATTCTGGTCAGAATTCCATCCGTCAGCCGTAGCATCTCCAATGATTCCCCAGTCCGTTTTCAGGAGGGAGTAGGTATGGGCGGTAGTATCTACATTGATTTTATAATAACCGGCATCGGCCACTTTGATGTTATCTCCGCTTTGATCCAATGTACCGTCTGCTCCGTTATCGCCAAAGTTATAGTCCCAATTGGGATAAAAGGAAATCTTGAATTCTGTATTAGCATCCGGGAACCATAAATATCCTTCATAATTGTTATCACTGTTTACGGAGGCAAGTACGGTAGTTGTATCACCGGGGTTCCATCCCTGGTATGACCCGGGGACATAAATAAGAGGATAATTTGAGTTCACCCGGGTATTTACCGTTGCACTTTTAAGGTTATCAATATTTATAAATTTTCCTACAAATTGCTTGGTTGTACGCAATCCGGCCCATCCTCCGTCGATACCAAAATCAGCGGGGTTCATGGACCCTCCGACAGAAGCATGAATGATAAATGTGGTGCCTCCCCAGGTTTTGGTATGAACGCCGTCAAAAGTGATCGGGAAAATGACACCCTGTGCCTGGTCATTATCCGCCAGAAACAGATCCTGATAATTGGGATCAAGGGTGTATCCGGCATTAATCACCTTGCTTGTGTAAGTGATGACATCGCTATAGCGGGGTGTCCCCGTGTATACCTCAGCATTCAGGTATAATTTTGTTAACAGCATCCAGTCGGCAGCCTGGTCAGCTCTCCCATATTCATTGGCTTGCGGAGCAGGTAATTTATCTTCTATGTCGAGCAGTTCAGATTCAACATAATTGAACAGATCTTTCCTGTCGGTCTGTTTAGGGAAAAAGGCACCTACTCTGTCTTTTTCTGTAACAAAGGGAACATTTCCAAACAGATCCAGCGCATGCCAATAACTCAAAGCACGGAGGAATCTGGCTTCGGCCCGGTATTCGTGAATGGTTGTTTGATCTGTTGCGCTAATTCCCCTTTTATCCATCATTGCGTCGGTAGATTGCCGCAGGAATTCATTGCATAATGAAATCTGATAAAAAACACGGTAATAGAGGTTGGTGACAAACTCATTGCTGGCTGACCAGTCCTGTTCATGGTAATCTCTCAGGTTCCCGTCATTCCATGCAATAATGGCTTCATCGGTAGGCAGTTCCTGTGCATACCAGTAAGCTCTCAGATACTGTCCAAACCCTTCATCCAGACCGCTGAGGTCCCCCATCCCGGAAGGTCCCTGCTGGCCGCTTACCGCCAGTCCTGCATATAATTTGGCAAGGACCTGTTTATAGGAGGCCGGATCTTTATACACAGAGGCGGAAGTAACTACATCCGGATCAAGAGGTACTGTATCCAGATCTTTGGTACATGATGTAAATGCCAGTAATACGGCAAAAACACCAACGATTGTAATTTTTAAATTTTTTGTATTCATCATGATCAGTAATTTATCCATTAGAATTTAACACTTACACCCAAAAGAAAATTTCTGGGTCTGGGATATACATTGTTATCTATACCGTTGGTCACTTCCGGATCAAGTCCTTTGTAACGGGTGACCAGAAACACATTTTGAACGGTTGTATATACTCTCAGGCTTTTTATCCCTTTTATTTTCTTGTTTATATTATATCCCAGGGTTACGTTATCCATCCGCAGGAAAGATCCGTCTTCAACATAATAATCTGAGAAATATTTAGGGTTTTCAAATCTGGTTTCCATCAGGCTAGTGGTGACATTTGCGAGGTATCCGACAGAATTATACAGGCCACTGTATGTTCCATGACTGGAAAACATGTTATTGTAAACATGATTTCCGAGACTAATGCGACCGGCAAAAGAAAAATCGAAGTTTTTATAAGTAAACAGGGAAGAAAAACCCATGAATAGATCCGGGGCTGCTTTCTTATAACGGAAACGGTCATCCACGGTGATCTGTCCGTCCCCATTGCGGTCAACATATAAACCTTCAATCGGCTTTCCGTTTTCGTTATAGACCTGTTCATACACATAAAATGAATTGGCAGGATATCCTACGCTGTGAATCTGGATAGTATTGCCGACACCTCCGGAGATTCCTCCTGTAAACACTCCCAGGTAACTGGGATCATCACTGGCTGTCAGCTTGGTGATTTCATTTTTATTATAAGTAGCGTTAAAACCAAGCTCCCATTTCATATCTGTTTTGGAGATGACGGCTGCATTGATAGAAAACTCAACACCCTTATTGGTAAGGTCTCCGACATTGGTCAGGATCTGATTGGTAAGGTTTGTACCGGCAGGTACAGGGATGAAGTTTAAAAGATCACTGGTTTTACGGTAATATGCATCAATGCTTCCTGAGAAGCGATTGTTCTTCAAACCGTAATCCAGGCCAATATTATAGGTAGTGGTCTCTTCCCATTTCAGGTTCTCGTCATAACCTTCCGGTCGCAAGGTGGTGATAAAGGAGTTTCCAAACTGGTATTGGGCATTATCCAAACTGTAAGTATATCGGGGAAGATAGGGATAATCTCCACCAATATCCTGCTGTCCGGTGATTCCGTAACCCAATCGCAGTTTCAAAAGATTAAACAGATCTCCTCTGAAGAAAGGCTCCTGAGCTATATTCCAGGCCAGTGCCAAAGAGGGAAATAGACCCCAGCGGTTTTCAGGGGCAAACCTGGAAGATCCGTCATCACGAAGGGTGAAGGTAAACATGTAGCGGTCTTTAAATACATAGTTGACCCTTCCAAAGAAGGAAACCAGGTAATTTTCTGTGATATAATCAGAGTTTTCATTGATAAGGGTTCCGGCTACATTGGTGGAATAATTTGTTCCTTTTCTCCAGTAATGTTGCCAGGAATATCCGGCGGTTGCATCAATATGGCTGGAGATGGATTTCAGATCGTTGGTATAGTTAAAGTAGAAATCCAACAAGCTGTTCCTTTTATTTTGAGTGTAATGTGTTTTATTACCTCCTCCGTTCAGGGCATCATAGTCCCAGGCGGCATTTTCAGGAACGAAGACATTCCCATCACTCTTGGAAACATCATATCCCAGGTTTAATTTGGCTTTCAGCTCTGGCATAAAAGGCAGCTTGTAGTCAAACTGGGCATTGCCAAGACTGCGTGACACGGTAGAACGATTATCAGTCATGTTTAACATGGCCAGCGGATTGGACGGGGCAATGGTTATAGGGTCTCCATTGGGTTGAGTCCAGGTGAAATATCCACCATAGGGACTGGACTTATCATAAACGGGCTGTGTTGGATCAAAAGAGACGGCAGCACCAATGGCTCCATAGTCGGCAAAACGGTTTTTGATAACCATCCCTTTGGCGTTCAGATTTACTTTCAGGTCGCCTTTTAGAAAGGAAGGATTCAAATTAATGGCTCCGGTGGTACGGTTTAACCCTGAAGTTTTTAATATCCCGTTTTGGCCGGTATATCCAAGAGACACACGGTAAGGAAGGGCTTTTATACTTCCTGAGAAACTGAGATTATGATCATGGCTTAGTGCATTTTGAAAAATAACCTTTTGCCAATCGGTATTTTCGGTTCCGAGCAATGCCAGCGCATTAGCATTCTCAGCGAAATGTGCCTGAACAAAATTTTTAAACTGAACGGGAGAGAGAACACTGACGCTGCCGGTGGGAGAGCTTAAAGAGACATTTCCGTTATAACTGAGTGTGAACGGTTGCCCGACCCTGCCTTTTTTAGTAGTAATCAGGATGACGCCGTTGGAGGCCCTTGATCCATATATGGCCGTGGCTGAAGCATCTTTCAGAACAGTGAAAGTTTCAATATCATCCGGATTGATAGCATTCAAGGGGTTTCTCATGCCGGAAACTCCTTCATTATCTATTGGGACTCCGTCAATGACGATCAACGGATCATTACTGGCAGATAACGAAGATCCGCCACGAATACGGATGGTTACTCCTGCCCCCGGAGCTCCACCTGCATTAGTGATCTGTACGCCGGCGATTTTGCCGGCAATCAAATCCTGGGGTGAAGTAATCGCTCCCCGGTTAAATTCATCTGAGGTTACGGCTGCTACCGAACCGGTAGCATCTTCTTTCTTGACTGTACCATAGCCGATGGCAACTACTTCTTTCAGGGTTATCTCATTAAAGTGTAATGACACATTAATGATTGTGTGATTATTTACCGGCATTTCCTGTGTTAAATAACCGACAAATGAGAAGGCCAGGGTGACCCCCTGTTTTACTGAAAGAGAATAATTCCCATTCGCATCTGTTACCGTACCATTGGTAGTCCCCTTCTCCACAATATTTACACCGGGAAGAGGAGATCCGTCAGAAGCATCGGTAACTTTTCCTGTAACAGCAATTTTCTGGGCATAAAGACTCCCGGCGAGAAGAAGGCCCCCGAGAATCAATGCCAGCTTGCTAAAGAATCCACTTTTCATATATTAGATTGATTTGATTAATACTATTTATTTGTTCATTTTTTCATTAACATTAAAAACGGTTCTGTTAATGGAAACAAAGATATAAAATATATTTCATCTAATTCACTTAAAATCAATAAAATAACGCAATCGATACCGCAAACGTTTGAAATCACGGTTTTGAATACCATAGGGGTTGTTGTAGTGAAAAAAAATGAGTATTTTCATGCGTCGGAACTGCATGATATTGCCGGCAGGAAGTTTTTAATGATGGCAGTAACTATAAAAGATATAGCACGGGAGTTGGGGATTTCTCCTTCAACGGTTTCCAGGGCTTTAAAAGACCATCCGGATATTAGTCCTGCAACAAAAAAAGCCGTTAAAGAACTGGCCCGAAAACTTAATTATCAGCCTGATCCGGTGGCTTTGAGCCTGAAAAAACGACAAGGCCGGATTATTGGTGTGATTGTTCCTGAAATCGTTCATTATTTTTTTTCAACGGTTATCAGTGGCATAGAAGATGTTGCCTATCAATCCGGATACCGGGTGATGATCTGTCAGTCCAATGAGACGTATGAACGGGAAGTTGAAAATATAGAGACATTACTATATAGTCGTGTGGATGGTATTCTGGTTTCTATATCGAAAAAGACAAGAAATACGGATCATCTGCAAAAAGTTCTGGGACTGCATGTACCCATTGTCATGTTTGACCGTATTGCTGAAGGAATTGATACGGACAAAGTTTATGTGGATGATTTCGATGCAGCCTATCATGCAGTGAAACACCTCATATTAATGGGGTACCGGCATATTGTCCATTATGCTGCACCCCAGCATCTGGGGATTGGCCGGCTAAGAAAAGAAGGCTATGTGCAAGCTTTGGAAGATTCCGGTATCCCTGTCCGTAAGGAATACATCATCAAGTGTGATACCATAGAAGAAGCCCAGCAAATTACCGGGCAAACTATGCAATTAAAACCACGGCCGGATGCTTTTTTCTGTGTCAATGATATGACTGCTGCCGGAGTGATGAAAGCTGTGAAAAAACTGAATTACAGGATCCCTGAAGATGTGGCAATTATTGGATTTACGAATGGGGAGATATCAGATCTACCTACACCGGCCATTACTTCCATTGAACAACATGGTTTTGAAATAGGGCGGGAAGCCGCACAATTATTATTGGATCGCCTGGCAAACCCGGATAAAAACATTCCTCCCCGTAACAAATTGATCAAAACAACATTGGTGGTAAAAGGATCAACAAAGAGAAAAAACATCAGATAGATGAAAGTAATCTCTATTGCCCATGCAGAAAAGCATGAAGTTGATATGGCGGGGGTTATACCCCTTATCATCACCATCCTTATGAACATATGAATTATATCGTTTCGGGAGAAGAAGCCCTGGTGAATGAGAAAAAGGAAGACATTCCTGTAAAACAAGGAGATTTTGTGCTGGTACTCCCGGATGAAAAGCATCAGTATAAAAACACTTCGGAAACGCAATCTTTGGTATTTATTTGCGGAGTTCCCAAAGATTTTGAATAGATCCTTTGTTTATATGTTAATAATAATCCCTTTTTCTTCATTATTCTTCTTCGATTTGTTGAATCAGTCCCCTGATTTTGTTCCATGTTTCGGCAGATAATTTCGTTCCGATGGTTTCAATCACCTTTCCCCCTAAAAGGGATCCGATTTTTCCACATTGTTCCGGAAGAAAACCATTTACATAACCATAAAGAAACCCGGCGGCATAGAGATCTCCGGCCCCGGTGGTGTCTATACTCTCGGCTGGGATAGCCTTCATAATATAGGTTTCTTCGTCCATGATGGCCATAGAACCACTGGCTCCGGTTTTTACGACAGCTATCTTACATGATTTTGACAGTTCTTTTAGTGCCTCTTCAGGTTCTTTTCCGGTAAAAGCCCTCACTTCTTCTTCGTTGGCAAAGACAATATCAACGTAATCGGATAAGATCTTTTTGATGAAGTCTCTGTTTTCTTCCACAACATTATAACTGGCCATATCATAAGAGATTTCCAAACCGGCTTGTTTGGCAAGCTGGAAGCCTTTGATGACAAGGTCCTTGTTCAGGATAAGATATCCTTCGATGTGAAAAATCCGGTGACCGGTGAACATGGACGGGTTCAGTTGTTCTGCAGACAATTCTGTGGCTGCACCCAGATAGGTGGCAAAAGTGCGTTCCGAATCGGGTGTTATAAAAGTGATGGCATGGCCGGTAGCATTATCACTGTGTTGTAGTATGGTAGTGACATGTTCGTCAGATATGCTCTTTTTAAACATTTCTCCCAGTTCATCTTTTCCGATAGACCCGATATAAGTTGCAGGGGCATCCAATGCTGCCAGTCCCCGGATTGTATTTGCTGCTGACCCTCCGGGAGCATAGCTTTTCGGTAAAGACTGAATTCGGCTAAGGATCTGTGTGGCTTTACCCTGGTCAACCAGTGTCATGCTTCCTTTCGGAAGATCCAGCCGTGTGAGTAATTCGTCATTGTCAATACGTACCAAAATGTCCATCAGGGCGTTACCCATGCCTAAAATGGAATTTGTCTTTGGGTTCATATATTTATATGTTTAATTTTCTGACAAAGATATTGTTTAATTTAAGAAAACATTTTACTTTTGCCGGGCAAATACTCCTCAGTAGCTCGGTTGGTTAGAGTCCCGGGGTATCGGGATTAATCAGAGGGATGCCGGGGGAAA
>CAYLJE010000005.1:41549-54394 GCA_964383915.1 uncultured Rikenellaceae bacterium | reverse complement strand
GAATTCCTCCGGCACACATGTATGCATCCCCTATGGTTTTAATCTTTTCAATATTATATTTTTCCACCACCGAATCAAAATGAAAAAAGAACTGATCCAGTTCGTCGATAAGTACTTCGGGATTCAATGTTTCTGCAATCTTTGTAAAACCCTGTATGTCTGAAAATAAGACGGTTGCCATTTGATATTTCTTTTTGGTAGCCTTTCCTGTGGATTTTATTTCATCTGCTGTATCTTTTGGTAGCACATTGGCCAATAACTCTTCTATTTTATCTTTTTCCATTAATAATTCTTCGGTTCTTTCATTAATAATTTGTTCCAGTTGATATCGTTGTTTAGCAAAATTATAATTTCGCATCCTGAATATAACCAACGTAAATAACAGAATACCAAATATATAGAAAACAAGAGCAACGGTGGTTTTGTAAAAAGGAGGCAGGATACGAAACGGATAGACCAGGCAAAGATTCGATCTTTCGGGATTGACAACATAAACCCTTAATAAATAATTTCCGGGGGGAACATTTGTATATTCTTTATATGGATAACCTATCGGGTCCTTGCCGGGCAAAGGAATTCCTTTTAGATTAAAAAGATAACTGCTTCCTGAGTCTGCAGTTACCGAATTTAATTCGATGATTACATAATTATTTTTGAAAGGGAAAGTGTGCTTTTTAAAAAACAGAGAGGTCGTTCCGTTGTTAATCACTGTATCTTTTCCGATAATCAGGAACTTTATGCATTGGTTGTCCGGGAAGGATGTGATTTTTACTCCTTCATTTTCTGCGCAAAGATCAGATGTAAATAAAAAAAATAGGAAAAGAATAGGAAAAATTAGTATTATATTCGTTATCTTTAAACAATATTTCATAATTTGTTTCTTGTGGCATGCGATTGCGCAGGTCAAATTTAAGTATTTTTATTGATTATAAACAAACAAAAAAAATCTATGGGAAAAAGTGATAAAACCATTGTTGTCCCGCATGATTTCACACAAGTCGGTGAGTATGCATTGGAACATGCGCTGGTCATTTCCCCGATTATGAGAAATGACATCGTACTGGTTCATGTCGTTAAAGATAATAGTGAAATTCCACTGGCTGAAAAGCGTTGTGAAGAAATTGCCGAAAATATTTTTAAGGAACATTTTATTAAACCTGTTTATGTTGTCAGGGAAGGAAGTATTTTTAAAGATATTGGTCTCATCGCCGATGAGGTAAATGCCAATTTGGTAATTATGGGGACGCACGGGCGAAAAGGGATTCAGAAAGTAACCGGCAGTTGGGCACTTAAAGTAATTGTCAATTCCACTGTTCCTTTTATTATTGTACAGGCCCCCCCTGTCAAAAAAAGATTTGAGAAGATCGTATTACCTATTGATTTTCGTAGTGAAAATAAAGAAAAAATCCAGTGGGTTAATTATCTGTCTGAGTATTACAAAACCAGGTTTTTAATTTTTAAACAAAACTATAAAGACCGGATTTTCCAAACCAAAATCAGGAATAATCTGGCTTTTACTAAAAAGTTTTTGGATAGCAAGGGCATAGAATATGAGATACACACTGCTCCGGGTAAGAAGAAGTTTTACCAGGAGATTATTGATTTTGCCAATAATCTGGATGCTGATATGATTCTGGTTATGACTACAAGAGATATTTCTTTCGCGGACTATGCCCTGGGAGCAGATGAACAACATATCATTGCTAACAATGAGAAAATACCGGTAATGTGTGTCAATCCTAATCCTTCACTTAAAAGAGTTGGCGGATTCTCTGCCATGGGAGGGTAAAAAATATCCAATCTTACTTCCAAAACCGGATCAGAATAAATGATAAAATTTTCCGTTTGAAACAAGGCAGATAATGCCTTGTTTCTTTTTTAGAAAAAATATGGAAATCGTTTTTGCCACGAACAATAAACACAAACTTATTGAGGTTCAGCATCTTGTTGACTCCCGTTTTAAATTACTCAGTCTGAAAGATATTTCTCAGGAAAGAGATATTCCCGAAGATTTTATGACGCTTGAAGAAAATGCTTTATTTAAAGCAAGGTATATTTTCCAGAGAATTGATTTTCCTGTTTTTGCTGATGATACCGGGCTGGAAATAGATACGCTGAACGGTAAGCCGGGTGTTTTCTCAGCACGTTATGCCGGGAAAGAGAAAGATGATGAGGCTAATATGGACAAAGTGCTGGATGAACTTAAAAATGCAGATAATCGTTCTGCCCGGTTCCGGACAGTGATTGCTTTTATATGGGATGATGGAAAAGAAGAATTATTTGAAGGAATTATTAAAGGGAAAATAGGAATGAGGAAAGCCGGTAAACAAGGATTCGGCTATGATCCTTTGTTTATACCGCAAGGATATAAACTTGCTTTTGCCCAAATGCCTCTTGATTTGAAAAACACCATATCTCATAGGTATCAGGCTTTTAATAAGTTCACAGCTTTTCTAAACAATACATTCCCTCAGAACGGGTAAACAAGTCCTGTGCCATGAAATATCCATACTCTATTTTGTTCTTTATTTTCCTGGCTCTAATCCCGGCAAATATGCCCGGGCAAACACCTGTTGGTACCTGGCGGGATTATTTTGCTTATTCCCATGCCGAGCGATTAACAGAAACACCTTCCCGAATTTACTGCATTACGAACAGTGGTTTTTTTTATCTAAACAAAAAAGATAACAGTCTCCATACATACTCAAAAATACAGGGTCTTTCTGATCATGGGGTATCTGCTGTTGCCTATGCTCCCCGGGAACAAACTTTGGTTATTACCTATAAAAATACCAATATCGATTTGGTCACCGGCAACAGTATAATCAACATTAATGATATCTACCGAAAACAATTTACCGGTGAAAAAACCATCAATGATATCCTAATCCTGGATACGGAGGCTTATCTCTCTTGCAGTTTTGGAATTGTCGTCATCAATCTGCTTAAAAAAGAAATCAAAGACACGTATATCATTGGTGAAAACGGAAAACAAATTAATGTGTTCAGTCTTGCTTACCAGTCTTCCTATCTTTATGCAGCCACGGAGGAAGGTATCTACAGAGCTGACCGGAATGCTACTGATCTGGTATATTATGGTGCCTGGACACGGATTACGGACATCCCCTCGTTTCAGAGGGAATTTACCAAAATTGTTTCTTTCCGGGGGCATTTGTTTGTAAATCGCTCGGATCCTTCCTACGCCCAGGATACTGTTTATTTTCAGGACGAGAAGGGTTTGTGGAAAGTTTTTTCCTCTTTGGCCGGAATAAAAAATTACAATCTGCACGTCAGCCAGGATCATCTGCTCATAGCCAGCGATAAAATATTACGTATTTATGATTATGATAAGGAGATTCAACTGACACCACGTACTATTTCTGACTACGGGGATGCTGTCCCAAAGGCCAGAGACGCTCTACTTGATGAACAAGGAACACTGTGGATTGCGAATGCGGAAGGAGGACTGATCTATACGCGTGATTTTCAAAATTATCTCGTTGCTTCGCCCTCCGGGCCATACTCTGCAGAAGCTTATTACGTCCGGGCATGGAAAAATACAGTAGCTGTTGCTGCCGGAGGTCGTGATCTTGCCTGGAATGCTACTTACAATGCAGCCAAATTATATATTTATAAGAATAATCAGTGGCATAACTTTATTGCTTACGACGTAAAGGATATTGTCCGGGTACTGGAAGATCCTTTAAATCCTGACCGGATTTATGCTTCAGCCTGGAATTTTGGCATTCTGGTTTTTTACAAGGGTCATTTAGAAAAAACATATAATGAAGAAAACAGCAGTTTGCAAAGTATCGTCCCCGGTCAGAATTATATCCGTGTGGGAGGAATGGCCTTTGATAGTCAACATCGGCTGTGGGTAACCAATGCACTTGTTAATAATCCTGTGTCTGTTAGAATGGAAGACGGATCCTGGCATAGTCTTCCTTACGGGAAATACCTTCATAATATTGAAACCGGAGATATTCTGATCAGCAAAAGCGGGTATAAATGGATTCTACTTCCCCGTGGCAATGGGTTATTTATTTTCGATGACCGGGGTACGCCGGAAGATGCTTCGGATGATCGGGCTAAAAGGATGGCGATTATTGACCAGGACGGTGTTCCCCATAATGAAATATACTGCATGGCAGAAGATCATGACGGGTATATCTGGGTTGGAACTACCCAGGGTCCGATGGTTTACTTTAACCCCAGTCAGGTTTTTGATCAGGCTATTCTGCCTATACAACGCGTAAAAGTCCCCCGGAATGATGGGAGTAATCTGGCAGATTATCTCCTGGGGACTGAAACAATTACCACCCTATCCATTGACGGGGCTGACCGTAAATGGATTGGCACACAAAAATCCGGGGTTTTTCTCGTATCTCCGGATGGGTTAAAAAAAATTCACCACTTTACCTCTGAGAACAGTCCGCTTCCATCTAATCACATCCAAAGCATTGCCGTCGAAGCCTCCATAGGCGAGGTTTTTATCGGGACAGACCAGGGGTTGGTTTCTTACCGTGGCACAGCAATAGAAGGTACTTTGGATTATAAAAAAGTATATGCTTTTCCCAATCCGGTAAGGGAAAACTATCAGGGACCCATTACCATCACGGGGTTGATATCTGAATCTTCAGTTAAGATCACAGATATTAGCGGGAATCTGGTTTATGAGACAGAATCATTGGGGGGACAAGCTCTCTGGTATCGGAAAAACATGTCAGGGAAAGAAGTCAGTTCCGGCATTTACCTGGTTTTTATTTCCAATCAGGATGGAACCATGACACAAGTAACCAAAATCCTGGTGATAAAATAAGCAACAACCGGAGCGCAAACAAAAAAAGGGCTAAAAAGTCCTTTTTTTATCCGCATTTAGAAGATCCACAATCCATGCAAATCAGGCAACCTTCCTGGTAAATTAAATTTTCAGATCCACAAACCTGACATTTTTCTCCTGTAAAAACCTTGGTACCATCCGGAATGAATTTTTTAAGAGCTCTGGCTACTCCGGCTTTCCAGGTATTGATGCTTTTGTTATCCAATTGCAATTTTGAAACCAGTTCCACCACATTTGGAATAGGCATACCATGTCGCAATACTCCGGATATCAGTTTGGCATAATTCCAGAATTCTTTATTAAACATATGGGATAACCCTCCAACCGTATTCTTGTATCCGTATTTGTCGGTATATCGGAAATCATATCTGGCACTTCCATTTTCCATACGTACTTTGATGATTTCTCCTTTGGTAATACTTTTCGGTATTACCAGGGCATCTTCTTCTTCCATACCGGTAAATATTTCATAAGGTCTCCCTTTCTTGATGCCGACAAAGGCAATCCATTTTTCATTGTTGTTATGGAAACGTACAACTTCGGCTTTTAGCACTTTAGGTCTTTTCTCAAATTTTGGTTGTTCAGTGGTTATTTTTTCTTTATTATTGTTGGAGACCAACACTCCTTCACGGGATCCTTCCCTGTAAACAGTAACTCCCTTACATCCGGAATTCCATGCCGTTATATATAAGTTTCCAACCAAATCTTCCGTAGCTTCTGCCGGCAGATTTACAGTAACGCTAATAGAATGATCTACCCACTTTTGGATAGCTCCCTGCATTTTTACTTTGGCAACCCAGTCAATATCATTTGCAGTAGCATTATAATAAGGGGATTTTTTAATTAAAGCATCTAACTCTTCTTCAGAATATTTTTCTACCTCTTCTAAACTATATCCGTTTATTTCCAACCATATCTTAAACTTATGATGAAAAACATTGTATTCTTCCCACGCATCCCCCAATTCATCTTTAAAAGAAACATGTACATCCGAATCATTAGGGTTTACCTTCCTTCTTCTTTTATAAACCGGTCTGAAAACAGGTTCAATCCCGGAGGTTGTCTGGGTCATCAGGCTGGTGGAACCGGTAGGAGCGATTGTCAGCAGGGAAATATTTCTGCGTCCGTATTTAGCCATTTCCTCATATAGTGCCGGATCTGCTTCTTTGAGTCGTTGTATAAACTGATTATTTTTTTCTTTGTTGGTATCGTAAATTTTGAAAGCTCCTCTTTCCCTGGCCATTTCAACCGAAGCCCGGTAAACCTCAATTGCGAGCGTTTTGTGTATTTCAACAGAAAAGTCGATTGAGTTTTCACTACCATACTGCAAGCCCAGAGCCGCATGCATGTCTCCTTCTGCTGTAATACCAATTCCGGTACGCCGTGCTTCAACAGCTTTCCCCCGAATGTTTTCCCACAATTTTCTTTCTACAGATTTAATTTCTTCATCTTCAGGATCTTTATTTATTTTATCAAGAATTTTATCTATTTTTTCAAGCTCCAGATCAATAATATCGTCCATAATCCGCTGTGAATAGTGGGCATGTTCTTTAAATTTATCAAAATTAAATTTTGCTTCAGGAGTAAAAGGATGATCAACATATCCGTACAGATTAATAGCTAACAGGCGGCAACTGTCATAGGGACACAAAGGAATCTCTCCGCAGGGGTTGGTAGCCACCGTTCTGTACCCCAGGTCTGCATAGGAATCAGCTACCGATTCCTGAATGATAGTATCCCAGAAAAGAATCCCCGGTTCGGCAGACTTCCATGCATTGTGAACAATCTTGTCCCATAGTTTACGTGCTTTGATTTCTTTTTTAATCCAGGGTTTATCTGAATCGACAGGGAATTGTTGTATGTACGGTTTGTCATGAATCACAGCCTGCATGAATTCATGATCTATTTTTACGGATATATTAGCGCCAGTCACTTTGCCTGACTCCATTTTAGCATCTATAAAATTCTCAGCATCAGGATGTTTAATCGAAATTGTAAGCATCAGAGCCCCCCGGCGGCCATCCTGGGCTACTTCCCTGGTCGAGTTGGAATAACGTTCCATAAAAGGAACGACACCGGTTGAGGTAAGTGCACTATTCAAAACCGGACTACCGGCCGGCCGGATATGGGAGAGGTCATGCCCGACACCTCCCCTGCGTTTCATCAATTGAACTTGTTCCTGGTCAATCTTCATGATAGCCCCATACGAATCGGAAGCTCCTTCATTTCCAATGACAAAACAATTTGACAGGGAAACGATCTGATTGTTATTTCCAATGCCGGACATGGGTCCACCCTGTGGAACGATATATTTAAAATCCTTTAGGAGCTCAAATAATTTTTCTTCGGAAAGAGGATGAGGGTAATTTTTTTCAATACGTGCCAGTTCTCTAGCCAACCGGCGATGCATGTCATCCGGTGTTTTTTCATAGATATTTCCATCCGAATCTTTCAAAGCATATTTGGAGACCCATACTTTGGCTGCCAGTTCATCTCCCTTAAAATATTCTCTTGAAGCATTCAGAACCTCTTCAAAAGAATAGGTCTTCTTCTCTGTATTTTTATTATTCATTTCTATTGGTCTGATAATCTTTTCGTTATCTTTCTTGACATTGGTTTTGGTTTGATCGGTAAATAAATCGTCCATGGTTAACATTTTTAATATATTGAAACACTACTATATATGCCTGGAAGAAAAAACAGCAGACGAAAATCAAATTTAGTTACTGAATAATATTTACACAAGGCCTAATCATTCTATTTTATTAACATTTCATTAAAGTTATAAACGATCAAATGTAAATATTTCATCATGAAACAATTAGGTCTTATGGACTATTAATCAGTCAGATATAAAATTATTGAATTCATAAAAATTTGTCCTTATCCGTATCATGAGAGGGGTGCAAGAGGAAAAGGGATGAAAATATTTTCCTTCCGGAGAGAATCTTATAAATATTTTTTAACACATATTTCGATTACCCGGTTGTTTTCGTACCTTTAGTCCCTGACATATCTACATAGCATAAAACGGTAATAATCACAAAATCATTTAATTGGAATAATGGAGCCTTTTACACATTTACATCTTCATACGCAATATTCGATACTGGACGGATTATGCAAAATACCTGACCTTATAGCCAAAGCAAAAAATGACGGGATGAATGCTATGGCAATAACTGATCACGGAAATTTGTATGGAGCAAAGAACTTTCATGACCAATGTAAACAGGGAGGGATTAAGCCAATTCTGGGTTGTGAGATGTATGTGGCGGCGGATAGTCGTTTTGACAAGAAAGCTAAAAGTGATCGTGGGGGGTTTCATTTGATTCTCCTTGCAAAAAACAAGACAGGGTATCATAACCTGATCCGGTTGATCTCATTAGCATGGATTGAAGGATTTTATTATAAGCCGAGAATAGACAAGGAATTACTTGAAAAATATCATGAGGGATTAATTGCTTCTACAGCCTGTTTGGGGGGAGAAGTGCCGCAAACAATCCTACATCAGGGGAAAGAAGAAGCAGAAAAGAAAATATTATGGTATAAAAACCTTTTCGGCGATGATTTTTACCTTGAAATACAGCGCCATCAGTCAGGCGATCCCGGAATAGATGCAGATGTATTTAATCGCCAGCAAATAGTAAATGGAGTATTTTTAGAGTTGTCTGAAAAATTAGGGATCAAAATTATTGCAACGAATGATGTGCATTTTATCAATGAGGAAGATGCAGAGGCACATGATCATCTGATTTGTATCAATACGGGAAAAGATCTGGATGATCCGGACAGGATGCGATATACCGGACAGGAATGGTTTAAGACGAGGAGCGAAATGGAGAAGGTATTTTCCGATATACCGGAAGCCCTGGAAAATACCCGGGAGATCGTTGACAAAATTAAAGTGTATGAACTAAATCATCCTCCGATAATGCCTGATTTTCCTTTGCCGGAGGGCTTTGAGAATGATAATGAATATTTGAAGCATTTGACCTATGAAGGGGCCCGGAAAAGGTATGGAGAATTGACAGAGACATTAAAGGAACGAATAGATTATGAGCTTTCGGTTATTAAAAACATGGGATATCCCGGATATTTTCTTATTGTTCAGGATTTTCTTAATGCAGCCCGTAATATGGGGGTCTCTGTAGGCCCCGGGCGAGGGTCTGTGGCAGGGTCTGTCGTAGCTTATTGTATTGGGATCACTGATATAGACCCCATTCATTATAACTTATTGTTTGAAAGGTTTTTGAACCCGGAAAGGATTTCTCTTCCTGATATAGATATTGATTTTGATGAAGAAGGGAGGGAGAAGGTAATCAAGTATGTTGTCGATAAATATGGAAAAAACCGGGTGGCTCACATAATTACTTTTGGGACTATGGCAGCAAAGATGGCCATCCGGGATGTCGCCAGGGTAGAAAAACTTCCGCTGGCTGATGCCGATTATCTGGCAAAATTGGTCCCGGAATCCCCCGGGACAACCCTTAAGAAAGCTTTTAAAGAGGTGAAGAAACTGGATGAGGCACGCCGGTCAGAGAATCCTTTGGTTGTCCGGACGCTTAAATTTGCGGAGGTTCTCGAAGGGTCTATCCGGCACCGGGGATTACATGCATGTGGGATT
This sequence comes from uncultured Rikenellaceae bacterium, assembly GCA_964383915.1. GTDB lineage: Bacteria > Bacteroidota > Bacteroidia > Bacteroidales > VadinHA17 > DRPN01. The sequence goes on along the minus strand of CAYLJE010000005.1, from coordinate 44,927 downwards.
ATTATTGGCAGAGATGACCTGATTGAACATATTCCTGTTTGCACCTCAAAAGATACTGATCTGTTAGTGTCCCAGTTTGATGGTGATTATATTGAGTCGGTGGGGATGTTGAAAATGGATTTTCTGGGATTGAAGAATCTTTCCATTATACAGGATGCACTGACCATTATCAAAGAATCCAGAGGAGAAGAGGTAGATATCAATCATGTAGATTTGAATGATCAGGAAGTATATGATCTGTATGGAAGGGGTGAGACAACCGGCATTTTTCAGTTTGAATCTGACGGAATGCGAAGATTCCTAAAAAACCTTAAGCCTAACAGGATTGAAGATCTTATTGCCATGAATGCCTTATACCGTCCGGGGCCTATGGATTATCTCCCACAATTTATTGCCCGAAAACATGGAAAGGAGAAAATATATTACGATTTGCCCGTCATGGATAAGTACCTTGAGGAAACATATGGAATCACCGTTTATCAGGAACAGGTAATGTTATTGTCCCAGGAATTGGCCGGATTTACAGGAGGGCAAGCTGATTCTCTGCGGAAAGCTATGGGGAAAAAGAAGCAAAAAGAGATGGATAAGCTCCGGGGAAAATTTATTGAGGGAGCCAGGGAAAGAGGATATGATGAAAAGGTTGTCATGAAGATATGGCATGACTGGGAGGCTTTTGCCAAGTATGCTTTTAATAAATCACATGCTACCAGTTATGCTTATTTATCCTATCAGACCGCTTATCTCAAAGCACATTATCCGCAAGAATATATGGCTGCTGTATTAAGCCGGAACATCAGTGATATAAAAAAGATTACCAAACTGATTAATGAAGTGCGCAGAATGGGCATCAGTGTGCTGGGACCGGATGTAAACGAAAGTGATGTAATGTTTACAGTGAATAAGGAAGAAAATATACGTTTTGGTCTCAAAGGAATTAAAGGAGTTGGTGAAAATGCTGCCGTAGCCATTATTGAAGAACGTAAAAAAAACGGACCTTATAAGAATATCTATGATTTTGTTACCAGACTGAATCTCTCTACGGTTAATAAAAAGAATATTGAGGCACTGGCTGTCTCCGGAGCATTGGATAATATTGATATCATTAAACGTAGTCAGTATCTGGCTCGCGGTAAGGATAAAGCCTCTTTTGTCGATCAGTTGATAAGATACGGAAACCGTGTTCAACAGGAAAATAACTCAAAACAACAATCCCTCTTTGGTGATGCCATACAATTACAGATTCAGAAACCCGAAGTGCCGGAAGCAGGAGATTGGTCGAAAATTGAAAAACTTTCACGTGAGAAAGAATTAATTGGAATTTACCTGTCTGCTCATCCTTTGGATGATTATCAGTTGGAGATAGAAACTTTCTGTAATACAACCATGTCTGATCTTGATGAACCGGATAAAATGATGGGGAAAGATTTAACCCTGGCAGGGGTTGTCACCAGTGCTACCAATGGGATATCGAAAACAGGAAAGCCATATGGTTCCCTCGTATTGCATGATTATTCCGGATCCGGAAAGTTTATGTTATTTAATTCTAATTATGTGGATTATAGTAAATATTTCATTGTCGGATATACTTTAATGGTAAAAGGAAAAGTTCAAAAGAACCGGTATCGGAACGATGAACCTGAGTTTCGGATCAATTCGATCCGGCTCTTATCAGAGGTCAGGGAAAAAATGATTCACTCCGTAACCATACAGGTTCCTTTGTCTGAGGTCAATACCGAATGGATCCGGGATATTCAAAAGAATATAAGCAAAGAGGGAAAAACCATGTTGAAGTTTTCCGTTTATTCTCCGGAGGATAAAATCTCTGTGGAACTGTTTTCAAGAAGCATGAAGGTAAACCTGACCAATGATTTTATTGAATTTATGTTAGCAAAAGAATCAGTGGGGTTAAAGATTAATTGAGGAATTGTAGTGCAATAACCTATACATTCTGACTTGTTCTTTTGTCTTTTTTCCTCGTTACAAAAGCATTAAAAAAACTGCAAAATATTTATAGATGTATAATGATAATGAGGATTTATTATATATCAAATTCGGAATAATTCTTTGTCAAATAGTATTTTTCAAAGCAGAGAAAATAGTCTATCTTTGCACCCTTAAAAAGTTAAACGGTAAAAAATATTATAATAATGGATGTAACAAAGGTAAATTTTGAAGAGATTGTATTAAGATCAGAAATTCCTGTAATGGTTGATCTTTGGGCAGAATGGTGTGGTCCCTGCCGTTTGGTAGGTCCGATCATTGATGAAATCGGGGCAGAATATGCGGGGAAGGTAAAGGCTGTTAAGCTGGATGTGGATAGTAATCCAACGATTGCCGTTAATTATGGAATCCGGAATATCCCTACTGTTCTGTTCTTTAAAGACGGGAAGGTAGTGGATAAGCAGGTGGGGGCGGTACCAAAAAGTGTTTTTTTATCAAAATTGAAGACCCTGTTATAGTCTGATAGATAGTAAACCGGGAGATTACATGGTTTTTGCGTGCTAATAAGGTTTATTTGCGAAAGTTGTGAAAAAAGTATCTGTTTTTTGTGCTTCCAGCAGCCAGGTTCCCGGGATTTATTTCCGGGAAACCGAGCTATTGGCGCATATCCTTGCACGAGAAAATATTACCATTCAGTATGGTGGCGGAGATACCGGATTGATGGGTAGTCTGGCTGAAATAGTTCAGGAAGAAAAGGGTAAAATTATAGGGATTATTCCTGAATTTATGGTTAAAGCCGGTTGGGCTCATAAAGGGCTGGATGATCTGGTGGTAGTCAAAGACATGCATGAGCGGAAAAGAAAACTTATACAGGAAACCGGAGGGATTATCGCTTTGCCCGGAGGCAGCGGCACGCTTGAAGAATTGTCAGAAGCCATTACCTCCAAGCAGCTGGGTCTGATATCTGTACCAATTATTGTGGTAAATATTAATGGTTATTACAATTCGTTATTGGATTTTTTTTCCAGGATGATCCGGGAAAACTTTCTTCGCAGTGAACACCTGGAAATGTGGAGTATAATACCGGATGTTTCAGGCATCGTAAAAGCATTGAAAGAAGCTCCCGGATGGAGTCATTCGGCTATAGATCTGGCCAGGATATAAAAAAACAGCCCCGCAAGAATAATAAGGAAGAACTAAATCTATACGAGATATTCTGAATATTGACAAATATCGTATTGGTTATAGTATAGTCGGCTAAAAACGGATACCGATAATCGAGATGTTGTCTATCTGAGGGTCATTGCCTCTCCTTCTTTAAATGGTTTCCTCCGACCTCCTTATAAGTCCATCGATGATTTTTTTCACAGGAGGCAAAAAAAAGAGGCTCAACTGAGCCTCTCCCTGGATATCTTACTGACAAAACAGATTAGAAAA